>JAAZBQ010000730.1 GCA_012513725.1 Chloroflexota bacterium | reverse complement strand
TCGATGACGTATAGCTTGGTGGCAGGGGTTAAGGTTTCCTTTTTCGTAATACGATACACAGAATGCCTCCCAGCGAAGGGCTAAGCCAGCGGCGGCGGACCTGACTGGACCGGGCTGCTCGAATCCAACGCAACTAGTTTAGTATAGTCCTGTCTCCAGGACTGTCAAATGGTTCGTGAAAAAAATAACAATGATGCTGGCCAGGCCGCGGCCCCTCGCCTGCGCCCAGCCGAGCGCCGGGCGCTCAGCCCAGCTCGAGCACCTGCCGCACCACGGCGATGACCGCCCAGGCCAGGCGCAGCACCCGCCCCCGATCGAGGGGGGCCGCAACGGCCCGAGAGACGTCCTCTCCCTCCGGGAGGCGGCTCATTGTAGAACGCCGGTGGACCAGGGCCACCAGGGCGCCGGCCATCGCGCCGATGGCTGCCCCGCCGACTATGTAGCGCATTTCGTCCTTCATGGCAGCCTCCCTCGCCACAATACGCGGCGCACGGCCCCGGCACCGGCCCGCAGGCCCTCGGCCCTACTCTCCGCCCAGATGAACGGCGCCGCCACGCGATCGGCGCCCTGATGGGTCACCCGGTTCACCAGATCCACCTTGCCGCGGGCGAACCCGAGCCAGCCGGGCACCTCCCGCTGCAGGTAACGCAGGCCCCGCACGGTGAAATAGGCCGCGGCCCCCGGCACCAGCATGAACACGAACGCCTCCAGGCACAGGAGGACGACCGAGATATCTCGCAGGATGTCCAGCGTTCCGTAATCGTCCACGCGCACCCCCTCCCCTCGGGCTAGAGCAGCTCCGTCTCATAGTCCAGGAGCACCACGCCGCGGCGATCGCTCTCCACGGCCTGGACGACCTTTTCCAAGAGGCCCCGGGCATAGACGCCGCTCGACGAGACGCAGGCTACCGCCACGGTGGCCTGCTGCCAGGCGTCCTGCCGCCCGACCTCGGCGACGGAGACGTTGTACTCGTTGCGCAGCCGCGTGACCAGCGACTGGAGCACCCGGCGCTTGTCCTTGAGCGAACTGCTGCCCGGGAACTGCAACTCCATGTGACAGAGCCCCACGATGGCCGTGCTCATGGGCGCTCTGGGGCGAGGCGGCCGCCCGGGGTTGCCTCTGCAGCGCTAGTCCGCATCGCGCCGCCCCCGTCGTGGCCGTTCATAGTAGTGGATGGCGCCGTCGCCCTGGGCCATGGCGGCCTCCATCAGGGCCTCGGGGATGGTGGGATGCTGGTGCATGGTGTGCGCCAGGTCCTCGGCGGTGGCGCCGAGGCGAATGGCCAGGGCGGCCTCGGCGATGACGTCGGAGGCCCGCGGCCCGAGGATGTGCACCCCCAGGATCCTTCCGCCGCGCCCCTGCCCATCGCCGCCATCGGCGTCGACCTCGCAGATCATCCGCACCTGGCCCTCGGTCTCACCGAGGGCGAGCGCCCGGCCGCTGGCCCCAAAGGGAAAGCGCGTCACGCGCACCTCGCGCCCCTCCTCTTTGGCCTGCGCCTCGGTGAGACCCACCGAGGCGATCTCGGGGATGGTGTACACGCAGTTGGGCACCACCGTATAGTCGGCCGTGCGGTCGCGGCCCATGATGTTGTCCACCGCCACCTCGGCCTCGTACGAGGCCACGTGGGCCAGCATCAGGTGGCCGGTGCAATCGCCGATGGCCCACACCCCCGGGACGCTGGTCTCCATTCGCTCGTTCACCACGACGCCCCCGCGCTCGGTGCGCACGCCGACCTCCTCCAGGCCCAGCCCCTCGGTGTAGGGCCGGCGGCCGGTGGCCATGAGCACCACCTCGCCCTCGGCCTGCAAGCGCTCGCCCTGTTGCCGGCCGCTGCGCGGCACATAGTGGGCGCGGAGGAGCCCGTCGTCGGTGGCCTCGATCTCCTCGACGTCCACCTCGGTGGCCACCGGCACGCCCTCGCGCCTGAGAAGCGCCCGGTAGCGATTGGCCAGTTGCTCCTCGACGCCGGGCAGGAACCCGAACTTTTCCAGGATCTCGGCCCGCGTGCCGAGCGCGGCATAGATCGAAGCGAACTCGGTGCCCACCGTGCTCCCGCCGATCACCACCAGACTCTCGGGAACGCGATCGAGGGCCAAGAGCCCGTCAGAGGTCACCACGCCGGGCAGATCGGCGCCGGGGATGGGCGGCACAAAGGGCACGGCGCCGGTGGCCAGGATCACGTGACGGGTCTCGAGCCGCTCATGACCGCCCTCCTCGCCGAGATCCACCTCCACCACGCCGGGCTCTGCCAGACGCCCGCGGCTCATGTAGCGGGCGACGCCGTGCATCTCCAAGAGGCGCTCCACCCCGCTCACCAGGCCCTCGACCACCTCGGCCCGACGCGCCAACAGCCGCTCGCCATCGGCCCGCACGCCGCCCTCGGCCTGGGCGGCGTAGGCGCCCGAGGCGAGGGCGCGGTATAGCTCCGCGTCGTGGGCCATCGCCTTGGTGGGAATGCAGCCCCAATTGAGGCATGTTCCACCGACGCGCCCGGGGTCCACCACCGCCACGCGAGCGCCGAGTTGCGCGGCGTGGATCGCGGCGGTATACCCGCCCGGGCCCGCGCCGATGACCACGATATCCCATGGATCCGGCATGCGTTCCTCCCGCCCCGCCGGGGCAGCGCTCTAGTCGGCCTGGCCCTCTTCCTCCACGCGGCACGTGTAGGTGACCTCGGCGTTCAGGCTGGCCGTCGCGCCGCAGTACTTGGTCTGGGAGAGCTCGATGGAGCGCGCCACCGCCTCGGGATCCACCCCAAACCCACGGACGACGAACTCCAGGGTGATGTGGGTATAGCGCCGGGGGTACTCTTCGGCCCGCCGGCCGTGGACGTGCACCTCGAAACCCGTCACCTTCTGGCGTTTCTTCCGCAGGATGGAGATGGCGTCCATCGACGTGCAGGAGCCCAGCGCCGCGAGGAGCGCCTCCATCGGCCGCATCCCGGCGTTCAGCCCGCCGTGCGCCTGGTCGGCGTCGAGCACCATGGAGCCCTGCGAGCGCTCGGCCACCGCCACGAACATCATGCCATCCACGAGGGAAACGTTCACGTTCGTCGTATCAGTCTGCGCCATGACAACCTCCCTGAGCAACCATGCCGGACAACGAAGGGCCTCCTACGGCAGGTACAGGCGGTACTCTGCCTGGTAGGCCTCGACACCGTTCAGCGGCCGGCCGCTCCAGCCGCCGATGGCGTACAGCCAGGTTCCATCGGGACCCGAGACGCTGGAGAGCCCCAGCGTCCGCCACTCCCCCACCAGGGGGCTCTCGAACGTCGACCACACGTCGAGGGCGATGTCGTAGCGTTCGTTGTTCAGGAGCGACCCATCCCAGCCACCCCCCACGACGTATAGCTTGCCGCCGCTGGCCACCACGCCATGGCCCGC
>JAAZBQ010000729.1 GCA_012513725.1 Chloroflexota bacterium | reverse complement strand
TCATGGCCGCGCCGCCCTCCGGCGTTCGCGCGTTGGCGGCCTGGAGGGCGGCGTATTCCTCCGGCGAGGCAGGTCGATCGGGAACCTGGACGGCCAGTGTGTTGGTCATCGATGCGGTTCTCCTCGATAGGCGCCGCTCGCGCAGAGCGGCGCGGGTGGGTGGCGTCGCAGCAGCAGAATTGTACTGGCCACGGCCAGGGTTGTGAAGCGCTGCCTCGTGCAGCGCAGGTTCAGCCTCGCTCCGAGAGCACCTCCTCCAGGGGTTCGCCGTTGATCGTGACCTCCACCTCGTCCACCCCCTCGAACTGCAGCGCCACCTCGCGGAGTTGCGCCTCGATGCGCGGCAGGTCGCACACGCCGCCGGGGCTCAGGGTGCCGGTCAGACCGATGATGGCGCGACCCTCGGCGACGCGCGCCTCCTCGATCTCTAGATCGGACGCTTCGAACACGTTGTACAGGCCTTCGCCCGCCTCGTCGCCAGGCAGGGTCAGGAGGAGGTTCAGCGCCGCGCGGAGCGGCTGGTCGGTCGGCGGGATGGCCCGTTCGACGTTCACCAGGAGGTCGTCGCACCCCAGGTCGCCGGCCCCGATGCGGATCATCGGCACCTGCACGGTGGTGACCACCTCCTCAGCGGGCGCCGGGATGCGCAGCACCTGCCCGACGCGGATGAGGTTTGGGTTCTCGATCTCGAGGTTGGCCTCCAGGAGCGCCGCGATGGTTACGCCATAGCGGCGGGCCAGCCCGGACAGCGTGTCGCCCGACGCCACGGTATGCGTCGCCGCCTCCTCTCCCGCAGTGACCGTGATGGTCTCCGACATGGCGCGAACCCGCGGCAGGTCGGTGGTCTGCACGACGACGACCCACGGATCGCCCGGCGTCGCCGAATCGGGAAGAGTGATCGTGGTGCTCAGGGCGCCGGCCCCATCGGTCGTCTCCTCCTGGCTCACGGTGAACTGCGACTCGGCGCGGCCCAGCCCCACAGTGACGGTGAGGTTGGCCGGAAAGGCATCCGCCTGCACGTCGATCGCCGTGCCCGGGGGGCCGGACATCGGGGTGACGTTCACCTGGGGATCGACGGCGGCGGTCGGAAGGTTGAGCATGCGGCCGGCCTCCAGGTCGTCGGAGGCCGATAGGCCCGGGTTGAGCGCCAGGATGCGGTCGACGCTGGTGCCAAAGCGCTCGGCGATGGCCTCCAGCGTGTCGCCCGGCCGCACCGAGTAGGTCTGGGTGTCGGCCGGAGGGCCGCCGGTGGCGGGCATGCGGATCTCCATGCCCGGGAAGATCAGGTCGGGGTCCTCGATCTGGGGGTTGGCCTCCACCAGGGCGGCGATGGTGGTCTGGCAGCGCCGGGCGATGGCGCTGAGGGTGTCTCCGGCGGCCACCGTCACGGCCTCGCCGCAGGGGCCTTGCGCCAGCGCGCGCCCTCCCAGCGGCAACGCCATGGCTCCGACGAGCAGCACCGCCAGGGCGATCGAAAGCATGCGCCTCATGATCGTCTCCTTCTATATCTATCGCGTCACCGAGCCGCCGTGGCGCTCGGCCTCGGCGGCGGGCGGGATGTTCTGGTTCAGCCGAAAGAGATTGGTGGGATCGTAGGTCGCCTTGAGCGCCGCCAGCCGGCGGTACCGCTCGCCAAAGGTCGTGCGCATGGTATCGTTCCCCTCCTCGTACAGGCCGGGGAAGTTCAGATAGCGGCTGCCATCCGAGTACTCTTGCATATCGGCCAGAAACCGGCGGGCCCAGGCGATGTTGGCGCCGTCGTCCGCGGGATCCTCCCAGTTGGCCTCGCAGTTGAGGAGGAACGCCGCGCGGCGGCCGGCAAAGGCGCTCTCGGCCTCGTCCCGACGGCGGACGGCGCCGCCGATGTGCCAGATGTCGGTGGTGCTGAGGGGCGAGGGCTGGCGGAGGGCGTGCTCGACGATGCGGTCGATGGCCTCGTCGCTCAGGTCGCGCAGGTTCAGCGACTTCCAGTAGTAGCGGAGACCCTGCGGATAGTCCTCGTCAAAGAACTGCTGCGCCTGGACGTACCGCTGCGGGCCGCTCATATCCACCAGCGGGCGGCGAAACTCTTGGAGGGGCCGCATGAGACGCTCCCCTTCCTCGGGCGGTGCGGCCGCCATCCCGATCAGCAGGACGTACGGCAGCCCCTGCACCTCCTCGGGGAACGCCTCCGCGCCGGGTGGAAAGCGGCCACAGGCGGCCAACGTGGAGACCTCGTCGGGGGCGGTGGCCGTGTACTCGCGGAAGAAGCGCAGGATCTCCTTCATGTGGCGGCCATCGTGGAACGCGGCGGTGAACCAGACCTCCGGACCCACCGGGTGCGCCCGGAACGTGAACTCGGTGACTATGCCAAAGTTGCCGCCTCCGCCCTGTAGGCCCCAGTAGAGGTCCGGATGGCTGTCGCCGCTGGCGGTGAGCACCTCGCCCTGAGCCGTGACGACCTCGGCGGAGAGGAGGTTGTCGCAGGTCAGCCCGTGCTTGTTGCGCAACCAGCCCAGCCCGCCGCCCAGCGTGAGGCCGGCGATTCCCGTGTCGGAGACGACCCCGGCGGGCACCGCCACCGCGTGGGCCTGGGTGGCCGCATCCAGGTCGAGCAGCCGGGCGCCACCCCCTACCCGGACGGTGGCGGCGGCGGGATCGACGGCGACGTCGCGCATCGGGGAGAGGTCGATGACCAGCCCGCCATCGCAGGTGCCGTGCCCGGCGACGCCGTGACCGCCGCCGCGGACGGCTACCAGCAGCCCGTGGCTTCGGGCAAACTCGACGGCGTGGAGGACGTCGCCGGTCTCGACGCACCGGGCGACGAGCGCCGGTTGCCGGTCGATCATGCCGTTCCACACCCGCCGGGCCTCTTCATAGCCGGCAGAGTCGGGCAGGAGCAGTTCGCCTCGCAGTCGGGCGCCCAAGGACTGCACCGCCTGGCGCGGCAACGGGACGCGACTGCCGTCTGCCGCCGTCGCGTGCATCTCGGCCATCAGTGGCCTCCTTTCATCTCGTGGGCTCTGTCTGGCAACTCGCCCGGTAGGGGCCATCGTGTGGCGGCTGCGGATGATGAGTGTGGGCAGCAGGTTCTCAGAGTCTCATATGCCGAATGCGTGGCGTGGGGAACGGGTCGGGGCAGCAGGTGACGGAATGCGCGCGAAGGCGGTGTCTAGTCATTGATCCCACCTCAGTGGGCCGTGGGGAGGCGACAGCGTGGGGAGGATGAACGGGTCATCGGGCGATATACTTTACCATCTGATTATACCCGCACGCCGGCCGGGTGGCAACGACCCGGTGCGGGGTACGCCAGGGCCACGCGAAGCCTCGGAGCAGGCGAGACGGCCGGGGTGCCACGCGGCTCACCCCAGACCTCTCCGGCCAGTCCGCCGGCCTCCGAGGAGATCCGGCGCCGCCGGGCGACGCGGCTTCCACGCCGACCCGGCCGGCGATATACTAGCATCTTGCAGGCTATATCAGAGTACCCGCACCTCTGGAGGAACCGCCATGGACCGCATCCTGCGCACCGCCCACCTGCCCCTGCGAAGGGGCGCCCCCTATGACCCCGCCGTCCTCCGGGAGGCCCGGGCCAACGGGTTCAACCAGATCGGCCTGGGGGCCGAGAACCGCTGGTACAAGGACGAGGAGGGCCTCTCGCTCATCGAGGAGATCGGCCGCGACGCCGAGTCCCTGGGCCTGACCCTCTCGATCCTCACCTGCTACCAGCGCCAGTGCCCTGATGCCCTGGCCGATCACCCCGAGTGGCGCATGGAGTTCGAGGACGGCTCCCTGGGCTGGGAGGCTTGCCCCTTTCACGAGGAGTACCGCGACCTGTACATCGCCGCCATGCAGCGGGTGGCCCGCGCCCCGGGCGTCGAAGAGATCCAGCTGAACGACGAGGCCCACCTCACCGACTGGGGCAGCCACTATGGCTGCTACTGCGAGACCTGCACCCGGCTCTTCCGCGAGGAGACGGGTCACGAGCCGCCCCGGGAGATGGATTGGTCCAGCGATCTGTGGCGCCGCTGGATCCGCTGGCGCCTGGAGAACTGGGTGCGGGTGATGCGCGAGATCGCCGAGGGCGTGCGCCAGGCCAACCCGCACGTGCTCCTCTCTAGCCAGTTCGACCCCGCCGTCTGCCTGCGGGGCTGGAGCCCCTGGTACTCGGCGGTGGACATCGCCGGCCTGGCGGACGTGATGGACCTCCTGCGGGTGGACCCCTACCACACCTTCCACCCCCACAACTTTCGCCCCGACGTCACCTACATCACCGAGCACGTCCGCTA
>JAAZBQ010000728.1 GCA_012513725.1 Chloroflexota bacterium | reverse complement strand
GTGCACTTGGCGGAGGAGAGGAAGGCCAGCGCGTCCGGCCCGCTCTCCTGCGCGATCTCGGCGAACTTGGTCGCCACGAGATCCAGCGCCTCGTCCCACGTGGCCTCCACCAGCTCGCCATCCTTGCGGATGAGCGGCGTGGTGAGGCGCTCCTCGCTCTCGATGTAATCGAGCCCGAAACGGCCCTTGACGCAGGTCGCGCCGTGGTTGGCGGCGCCGTCCCAGTGAGAGACCACCTTGGCGATCTTGTTGTCCTTGACCATCAGGTCCAGGCTGCAGCCCACGCCGCAGTAGGGGCAGATCGTCGTGGTGGTCGTCAACTCCCAGTTGCGGCCTCGGCCCGTGGCTGCCTTGGGCAGCAGGGCCCCCGTTGGGCAGACGGCCACACACATCCCACAGAACTCGCACGGCGAATCGGCCAGGGCGCCGTCAAAGGCGGTGCCGACCTTGGTGTCGAACCCGCGGCTGATCAGCCCGATGGCCTCCACGCCGTTGATCTCCTGGCAGGCGCGGATGCAGCGCCGACAGAGGATGCACTTGTTATAGTCCCGCTCGATAAAGGGGTTCGCGTCGACCACCGGCCAGTCGTGCTGCACGCCGGGGAACCGCGATTCTTTGACGCCGTACTCGTAGGCCAGGTCCTGCAGCTCGCAGTTGCCCGCCGACTCGCAGGTCATGCAGTCCAGAGGGTGGTCCGACAGGAGCAGTTCCAGGACAAAGCGGCGTGCCTCGCGGACGGCGGGCGAGTTGGTGTGCACCTCCATCCCCGCGGACACCGGGAACGTGCAGGCAGGCTGCAGCCCGCGCTGTTTTTCGATCTCTACCAGGCACATGCGGCAGGCGCCGATCGGCTCCAGGGCCGGGTGGTGGCAGAGTGTTGGGATCTTGACGCCGGCCGCCTCGGCGGCCTGCAGCACGGTGCTCCCAGGCGGCACCGATACTTGGCGTCCATCCACCGTAACGAGTACGTCTGGCATAGGGTCTCCTCCTGCGCATAGGGCGCGCCGGGCTGTGGCGCGCGGTGCGGAGTGTCAACGGTGGCGGCACCGTCACATCCAGATGGTTGCTGGGTGACCATCGTTTGGGCGCCGAACGCGAACACTGCAGCCCGGCACCGTTGGCCGAGCATCTCGTAGCCACAGGCTACGCCACGCCCCCTTGTACGCGTATGTGCTCCACGAAATCTGAACGCAACGGGTCACCTGCTGTCTCCCTGGCGACCGACCAACAGCGTCGGTCGCCAGGGAGATATGGCCTACTCTAGGTCGCACCGCAGGCAGCGGCGGCACTCCTCGCGGCACTGGGCCTCGCTAAAGCCCAACTCCACTTCCTTCCAGTTGTTCCGCCGCACGACGGGTTCCTGCACGGGCATCTCCGCCCGCGCCGCCTCCGCGTACTCTTCCATCGGCCACGAGAGCGGCACCGTGTCGTAGGCGCGCCACTCTTCGGGGACGGCGACCCGCCCGTCGGAGAGGTAGGCGTGGATCGCCTCGGCCGCCTGGTTCCCCTGGGCGACCGCCTCGACCACCGTTGCCGGCCCGAGCACCGCGTCGCCCGCCGCAAACACGCCGGGGCGCGTGGTGCCCAGGTTCTTTTCCACCTGCACCGTGGTGTTGCGGTTGAACGTCACACCGCAATCGCCGACGCACTCGGTGTCGGTAGACTGGCCGATTGCCTCGATCACGACGTCCACCGGAAGGACGAACTCGGAGCCCTCGATGGGGCTCGGCCGCCGCCGGGCGCTATCGTCAAACTCCCCCAGCTCCTGGCGGATGAGCTCCAGCCCCTCCACCTGGCCGCTGCCGATGATGCGGGTCGGGTTCACCAGGGTGTGGATCTCCAGACCCTCTTCCTCGGCCTCCTCGATCTCCAGTACCTGGGCCGGCATCTCCTGGCGGGTGCGCCGGTAGACGAGGTGCACCTGGCTGGCGCCGAGGCGCATCGCCGTGCGGGCGGCGTCGATGGCCGAGTTGCCGCCGCCCACCACCGCCACGCGCTTGCCGGCCATGTCCGGCGCGTCGTGCAGGGCCACCCGCTGCAAAAAGTCGGTGCCGCCCCAGACGCCCTCCAGGTCCTCGCCGGGCACGCGCATCGCGCGGCTGTCCTGGGCGCCGAGCGCCAGGAGCACCGCACTGCAGCCCTCGGCGTCCATCAGCGAGTCGATGGTCACGTCGCGGCCCAGGCGGGAGTTCAGGAGGATGTCCACGCCGGCACGACGGATGGCGTCGATCTCGGCGTTCAGCGTTTCCCGGGGCAGGCGATACTCGGGAATGCCCACGGCCATCATGCCGCCGGCCACCGGCAGCGCCTCGTGCACGGTCACGCTGTAGCCCAGCTCGGCCAGGCGCAGCGAGGCGGTGAGGCCCGCCGGGCCGGCGCCGATGACGGCCACCTTCTTGCCGTTCTGGGCGACCACCGGAGCCGGCGTCCAGAGGTTGTCCACCTCCTGGTCGGCCATGAAGCGCTTGATCTGGCGGATCGCCACGGACTGGTCCAGGTCACCACGGCGGCAGCGACTCTCGCAGAACGCCGGGCACACCCGCCCGCAGATCGACGGGAAGGGGTTGCGCTGGCGGTGGACCTCCAGGGCCTGGGCATAGTCGCCCTGCTCCACGAGGGAGATGTACGAGGGCACGTCTACCCCGGCGGGGCAGGCGTTGGCGCACGGCGAGCGGACGAGGTCCTTGCAGGCGCCCGCGGGGCAGCGCTTGTCCACGATGTGCGCCATGAACTCCTCGCGGAAGTAGCGCAGCGTGCTGAGCACCGGGCCCGGGGTTAGCTGGCCGAGGGCGCACAGAGAGCCCTGCGCCATGCCCTTGGCGATCTCCTCGATGCGATCGATGTCTTCCAGCTCGCCTTCGCCGCGGGTGATGCGATCCAGGATCTCGAGCATGCGCCGGCCGCCGACGCGGCAGGGCACGCACTTGCCGCAGGATTCCGCCGAGGCAAAGGTGAGGAAGAACTTGCAGAACTCTACCATGCAGGTGTCTTCGTCGACGACGATCATCCCGCCGGAACCCATCACCGCGCCGGCCTGGCGCAGCGAATCAAAGTCCACGTTCAGGTTCAGGCCCGAGGCGGGCAGGCAGCCTCCCAGGGGGCCGCCGGTCTGCACGGCCTTGAACTGCTTGTCGCGGGGGACGCCGCCACCGATGTCAAAGATGATCTCGCCCATCGTGATGCCCATGGGCACTTCGACGAGGCCCGTGTTGCGGACCTTGCCCGTCAGGGCAAAGATCGCCGTGCCGGGGCTGCGCTGCGGGCCGATGCCGGCGAACCACTCGGCGCCCCGGGCAATGATCTGGGGGACGTTGGCGTACGACTTGACGTTGTTGTTGTTGGTGGGCTTGCCCCACAGTCCCGACACCGCCGGGAACGGCGGGCGCGGACGGGGCTCGCCGCGCTTGCCCTCGATGGAGGCAATGAGGGCCGTCTCCTCGCCGCATACGAATGCGCCGGCGCCCTCCTTGACCTTCAGGTGGAAGGAGAACCCGGTATCCAGGATGTTGTCGCCCAGCAGGCCCAATTCCTCGGCCTGCGCGATGGCCAGGTGCAGCCGGCGAATGGCCAGCGGGTACTCGGCGCGACAGTAGACATAGCCCTCCTGGGCGCCGATGGCATAGCCGCAGATGGTCATCCCCTCGATGACGGAATGGGGGTCGCCCTCCAGGATGGAGCGGTCCATGAACGCGCCGGGGTCGCCCTCGTCGGCGTTGCAGACGACGTACTTGATGTTGCCGGGGGCCTTTTGGGTGAACTCCCACTTGAGCCCCGTCAGGAACCCGGCGCCGCCGCGCCCGCGCAGGCCCGAACGCTTGACCTCGTCGATGACGCCCTCGGGGGTCATCTCGGTGACCACCTTGGCCAGGGCCTCGTACCCGCCCCGGGCGATGTACTCGCCGACGTTCTCGGGGTTGATCAGGCCGCAGTTGCGCAGGGTGATGCGCAGCTGCTTGCCATAGAAGGGGATATCCTTGTAAAAGGGCACCGCCTGCTGGCTGGCCGGCTCCTTGTAGGTCAGCCGCTCCACCACGCGTCCCTTGACCAGGGTCTCCTCGACGATCTCGGGCACGTCGTCGGGCTGCACCTGGCAGTAAAAGATGCCCTCCGGGTACACGATCATGACGGGCCCCATCGCGCAGAACCCGCGACACCCCGTCTCGACCACCCGCACCTCGTCCGTGAGGCCACGAGCAGCCACCTCGGACTGGAATACGTCCAATACCGATCTAGAGCCCGACGCCGCGCAGCTCGTACCCGTGCATACCAGGACGTTGGCCCGGTACTGGGGATCCGCCATGTCATATCCTCCTGGAAGTTACAATGAGCCTTGCTTGAACGCTACATGGCGCGTGAGGGGCGTCGCCTATCGAGACGCCCACGACGCCGGCGGCGCTATTCCGACAGACGTCCCACCACCCACTCCTCGACGACGGTGCCCTGTTTCAGGTGCTCTTCGATAAGCCGCGCCACGCGGTCGGCGGTGATGTTGCCGTAGGTCACCCGCGGGTGTCCGGCCTGCTCGATATCCACCAGGGGCTCGCGGTGGCACATGCCGATGCAGCCCACCGTGCGCACGTTC
The DNA here is from genome assembly GCA_012513725.1 of Chloroflexota bacterium. Taxonomy (GTDB): domain Bacteria; phylum Chloroflexota; class Anaerolineae; order UBA1429; family UBA1429; genus JAAZBQ01. Next base: position 6,400 of record JAAZBQ010000728.1, on the reverse strand, counting down.
GCGTCGATCTCCCGCTCGGCCAACTCCCGCAGGATGGCCTGCATCGTCTCGCGCGCGCCGGCGGCAATGCCACAGGTGCCCATCCCCACCGTAATCGACGTGCCGGTGTCCGTCCGGCTCTGGATCTCGTGCTCTACCTGCTCGCGGAGCTTGCGCAGGTCGTCCATGGATTTCAGTCTAGGCATGTTGGTTTTCCTCCGGCTCACCTGAAAGATCTGCCAAGCCCTCGTCGAGGAAGCGATCCAGCCACTCCCGCACCTGCGGGTGCGTCAGGGGAACGTCCCCGAGCGCCGCGCGGATCTCCTCGGTGTCGAACGCAAACTCCCGATCGTCGACCCGGTGCCGGTAGCGCAGCGTGCAGTCCCGGTTCGAGAGCAGGATGCTCAACAGCGTCGCCTTGATGTTGCCGAGGGGCGCCCGGTCGATGTGCGCCCGCTCGAAATCCGCCTGCACCACGGTGCCCTCGCCCGGCCGCGAGGTCGTCGACAGGTCGCCGCCACAGCGCTGGGCGGCCGCCCGCAAGAGCGGAATGCCCAGCCCCACCGAGCGCGTGGTGCGCGTGGTAAAGAACGGATCGCTCACCCGCGCCAGCGTGTCTGCATCCATCCCCCGGCCATTGTCGCGGATCCGGATGGTCAGGCGGTTGCGGCGCGAATCCTCCACGATCTCGATCTCCACCCGGCTGGCGCCCGCCTCCAGCGCGTTCTCCAGCACATCGAGGAGGTGCAGCGACAACTCGCGCACTAGTCCAGCTCGCGCACCAGGGCCACGGCCTTTTCTGGGATCAGACGGCCCACGACCTGCTCGTCGATCACGGCCACGGGCGAGAGGCCACACGAACCCAGGCAGTATACCACCTCGAGGGTAACGCGATAGTCGGGCGTCGTCTCGCCAGCCTGCACGCCGAGTTCCTTTTCCAGGGCGGTGATGATCTTGCCCGCCCCGCGCACGTGGCAGGCCGTGCCATCGCACACCCGCACGGCGTGTCGCCCGCGCTTTTGCAGGTAGAACTGGGCGTAAAAGGTGGCCACGCCATAGATCTGGCTCAGGGGCGTACCCAGTCGATCGGAGATGTGCTCCAGCACTTCGGGGGGAAGATACCCGTAGATGGCCTGCGCCCGCTGCAACACCGGGATCAGGGCGCCCTCCTGGCCCTCGTACTGGTCCAATACCTCGTCCAGGGCGGCCATGTCCAGGGTTTCCTCGGCGGCACCCTCAGCGGTTGTACCTACCACTGCCTGTACCTCTTCGACCACGTCGTTTCCTCCCTAGCATTGCGTTCTATGGCGTGTGGCGTCTCATCTCGCATGCGCCGTGCGGCCCCGGCGCCTAATCCGTACGTGACGGCGATAAAAGCACCCGCCGGCCCCCACGGCCGCCGAGGGCCATCCGGAGCTCGGCCAGCGTCGGCTCGGCCACCTCTAGGAACATGCCGACGCGCATCTCCTCCAGGCGGTGCGCGTCGCTCGAGGAGACCAGCGGCCAACCCCTCGCCTGCGGCGGCGGGCACCGCACTCCCCGCGCCGACACCTCCAGCGCCGCGAGGTCCAACCCCTCGGGCACGAACCCCAGGCTCGCCAGCAGGCTGTACGAAGGCCGGTCCACGTGGGCGGCGATCGTCACGCCTCCCAGCGCCGCAACCCCCTCCACCACCTCCTCGACGGCCAGCGCCGTGGAGGTCAGCAACAGACGTTCGTTCGTGCGCACGTAATCGCCCCGGTGGTCGACCATCCACTGCGCGCCGAACACCTCGGGACGGTTGGCCAGCGGCGGCAGCGCCGCGTACACCCGCGCCTGCCAATCCAGAGCGGCCTCCAGATCCTCGAACAGGCACACGACGTGCGCCTCCTCGCGGGTCTGCACCTCGAGCCCCGCCCAAACGCACAGGCCGGTGCCCTGGGCGGCGCGCTGCACGGCGCCGGCGTTGCAGGCCGTGTTGTGGTCGGTGACGGCCAGGAGGCCGAGGCCCAGATCCAGGGCCCGCTCGACGATGAGCGGCGGCAGCATGTCGATCTCGGCGCAGGGCGAGGCCACCGTATGCAGGTGCAGGTCGGCCCCCAGGCGCCGCAGGCGCGCGCCCGTAGGCTCCTCGGCGTCCCCTGCGCGACCCATCGCCTAGCGCGAGCCCGTCACGCCCAGCGCCGCCAGCCGCGCCACCACGCCAAAGGTGCTCTCCTCGGTCATCAGCACCGGGATATGCCGCTCATCCGCCCGGCGCAACGTCGATGCGTCGGGCTGGGCGCCCTCGGTGATGACGACCGCGGCCAGATCCAGCAGGGCTGCCACGGCGACGACGTTCATGTGCGCCTGGAGCGTCACCCAGACGTCGCCGGCTTGCGCCCCGGCCATCACGCAGCTCAGCAGGTCCGATGCATAGCCGCCGGTGACCGGCTCATCCAGCCGATCGGCGCCGGCGCCCACCTGCAGGTCCAGTTGGTCGACGAGGGTGCGTACGGTGATGTCTGCCATGGCCCTCCATCCTACTGCAGGTCAAAGGTCATCTCCAGCCGCGTGCCAACGCCCACGGTGGAGACCAGCCGCATCTCGTCGGCGCAGGCCTTGATGTTACTCAAACCCATCCCGGCGCCAAACCCCATCTCGCGGATCCAATCCGGCGCGGTGGAAAAGCCGGCCTTTAGCGCCGCATCGACATCCTCGATGCCGGGGCCCGCGTCGACCGCGGTGATCTTGATGCGGTCGGGTCGCACCTCGGCGATGATCTCGCCGCCGACAGAGTGGATGATGAGGTTCGTCTCCGCCTCGTAGGTGGCCACCGCCACCCGACGGATGAGCCGCGGATGGGCGCCGAGCCGGTCCAGCGCGCGCTTGATCTTGCTGGAGGCCTCGCCGCCGTGGATGAAATCGTGCTGCACCACCCTGTAGCGCAGGATGAGGCCGGTCTGGTCCGACTCGATGTCCTGGAAGATGTGGCTGGCCCGGTAGCGCTCGATCTCCTCGGCGTGCCAGCGCACCTCCATCTGGTGCAAGAGGCCGCGCACGATATCGCCCTTGGTCAGTATGCCCACCAGTTCCCCTTGGGCGTCCACCACGGGAAAGCGCCCGTATCCAAACTTGGCAAACAACGTCACCGCGCCCACCACCGAATCGTCGGCGCGCACGGTCTGCACGGCACCGGTCATGTGATCGCGAACGCGCGTGGCGAGCGCCCCCTGCTCCAGGGCCTGGATGAGGTTCTCGATGCTGATCATCCCGACGAGCCGGTCCGCATCGACGACGGGCATACCGGAGATGCGCTTGATCCGCAGGAGCTCCTTCAGGTCGCTGATGGGCAAGTCCGGCGAGCAGGTGATGACGTCGCGGACCATCACCTCCTCCACCTTGAGCTCGTAGATGAGTTCCTGCACCCGAGTGATTTCGGCGACAGAGATCTCGCTCACCGGCCCGTCGTCACCTCCCGTGCGCCCTCCTGGGGCTACTCGCCGCCTCCGCGCTCAAAGGCATCTCGCCACGAGTCGGCGCCCAGATCGAACACGCCACAGCTCGGCAATCCCGTGGCATAGAGTCGCCCACTGGCCTCGTAGAGCGTGCAGCGCGTGGCCAGCAGGGGGATGTCCTTGGCCTGGGCTAGAGCGATGGTCTCTGCGGGGGGAATCTTGCCGCGGACGAACACGATGGCGCAGATACCGGCCATCTCCGCGGTGCGTACCACCTGAGGATTGACCAATCCGGTCAGGAGGAGGGTTCCCGAGTGGGTAAAGGCAAGCACGTCGCTCATCAGGTCGGCCCCACAAGCCATACCGACCTCGCAGGCCAGGTTCACACCCGGGGTGAGCAGCTTGCCATCGACTATCGCCAACACGTCATCGAGCGTCATGGATTGCTCGCTTGTGAACTAGGGGTACAGACAGCGCACCACAGTGCGAGCCGAGCAATCGCCCGGCTACTTTGTGAAGTATATCACAGAATGGATCACTGTCAAAGGTGCGAATGAGTCCGGTTTCCCCGCACCACAACCGGACGGGGACGGCGGGGCTACTCCCGCGCCGCGCGTTGGGCGAAATCGCGCCCGAGGATCACGACGACGTCCGCATCGGACTGCAGGTCACCGGAGCGCTGGATGCGCTCTGGGGGCACCTGGAAATACTCGGCCAGGGCGGCCACCGAATACTCTTTGCCGTCGCGGTCGATGATGATGGTCTCCGCATAGTCAAAGCGATCGGCCGTATCGTAGCGCACGACGTTCAGCCCCGCTTCGCGGAGGACGTCCGCCGTATCGGCGGCCAGTTCGGTATCCAGGCTGCCGTTGCGGAGCTCGATGCGGGCTCCCTCGGCCGCCAGCTGGGCGCGCTCGAGGTCGGGCAGGCCGTCGTTCAGGCCGTCGGTGGGGAACAACTCGCGGACCAGGCTGCGCACCATCGTCCAGTCGGCAACCTCCACCATCGCCCCGCTGGGGAGCACGGCGGTAACGGTCATCGAGTCGTCGATGATGCCGTACTGGATGTTCTCCCGGTCGATGTCCATGGCCAGTTCGGCGAGGGTGACGATGTCCTTCAGGGGCAGGTCGGTGTACAGCGACTCGCCGGCCAGCGCGATGAGGTCCGGGATGCGGCTGATGGGAAAGTTCAGACTGAGGACCTTGTCGCGCGCGGCGAGGATCACCTGCTGCTGCCGCGCCATGCGGTCATAGTCGCTGGTGCTGTGCCGCGAGCGAGCGTACTGGAGCGCCGTGCGACCATCCATGTCCCTGACGCCGGCGGGGATGTCGATGGTCATGTACCCATAGTTCTCGTCAGGGTACTGGTCGTCGTAGAGGCGACGCGGCACATCGATGGTGATGCCGCCGATGGCGTCGACGATCCTTTCGAACGCGGGAAAGGAGACGCGCACCGCCCGGTGCACCGGCACGCCGAGGTTGTGCTGGATCGTCTTTTTGGCCAGGGCGATGCCGCCCCCGGGGTAATCGTACTGATCCCCACGGACGTGGGCGGTGTTCACGCGGTCCTCGCCAAAACCCGGAATGGTGACCCACAGGTCCCGAGGGATGGAGAGCATCGAGGCCGACTTGGCCGCCAGATCCACCGACAGGAGGATCATCGTGTCCGTGCGAAAGGGGCCGGTCTCCTGCTCGCGGGCGTCGATGCCCAGGAGGAGGATGTTCAGCCGCTCGTTGCGGGCGACGAGGTCGGGCAGGTCCTGCCCGGGCAGGTAGACGGGCAGCGGCACATCGTCACGAATCTCGATAGCGTTCGGCAGAATGGGCAGCGTGGTGCGCGCCACAAAGGCCCGGGCGGTGGTAAAGAACAGGTAGCCCGAGTAGAGAGCGCCGGATAACACCATAACGCTCAGGCACGCCAAGAGCGTAGAGACAACCTTCGGCCAGGTCGTTGCCCTGGCCGACAAGCTGCTCACACGATGCGAGGCATCACGCGTCAATTCAGCCATAATGCGCGCATTATAACATGGGCTCCGTAAGCTACAAAAGGTTCCGCCATGATCGTGGAGGCGGGAAACTTGCACGGCGCTCGCCGGCGGCTACAATAGGATGGTATCCACTCCTGCCACCCCACCACGAGGAGGTGCCGAAATGGATCGTATGCCCAGGCTACACTCTGTCCGAGCGCCGTTCCTCTTTGGCGCCATCTGCCTCATCGCTCTTCTGGCGCTGGGCTCCGGCCAGTGGTTCGCCGAGCCAGTCAGCGCTCAGCGGGGCACCGTGCCCACCCGCACGCCCACTGCGCCGCCGCCCACAGAGGCGCCGGCCACGTCGCCGGCGGCCACCCAAGTGCCCGCCACCCCCACGCCAGCGGCTACTGTGGCGCCGCCGCCTGCCGCCCTGGACGAGCCCACCCCGGTGGCACCCGCCGGGGTGCTTCCCTCGGTGGGGAGCATGGTGGAGGCGTCCATCAGTCTGCCCTGAGGACGCGCCAGGCGGCCCATTCGTTCCCGGCGCTGAGGCCAGCGCCGGGAATACGCCTCGCATTCCCGTCCCCACCGATCACCCAGAAGCCCTGTTCTTCGATCACCGCCCGCCCGAGCGCCAGTTCCTCCCGCCAGGAGGTTAGGACGACCGGCCGCTTCGGGAGAACGTGCTCTACCAAGACGGCGAGGGGGCAGGGGGTCGGCAGGTCGCCCAGCCCGCCGCGACGCGCCACCTGCGCCGCGTACCAGGGCTCCTGCCACAGGTCGCCATCCACCACCAGGAGATCCGACCGGCGCCCCTCGGCCCACTGCAGGTAGGCGAGGGAAAAGGTGTGCCGGTCATCGCCGGTGATCACCAGGGCGCCGGGGGGCAGCGCCTGTGCGACGCCCTCCAGCCACGCCTGGGCCTCCCAGTCTCTGGAGGCGTCCACCCGGGGGCCGTTCGCCACCACGGCCCAGGCCAGCGGGGCGACGAGCAGCACTGCGCCCAGCACCCGGCGGAGGCCCGGCCCACGGCGCT
>JAAZBQ010000100.1 GCA_012513725.1 Chloroflexota bacterium | reverse complement strand
TCGTACGCCTGCGCCGAGGCGTCCAGGTAGACGCGAAACCCCTTGTCCAGCAACGCCAGCGCCGAGATGCCCCCCACCTTGAGCCCGGTGAGCGCCTCGGCCTCCTTCTGAGAGGCCATGTGCACCTTTTTGTCTCCGGCGGCCTTGGCCAGCGCCTTGAGGTCGAGCTCCCGATCCCCCGGGACGATGGCCAGGAGCGGCTTGCCGCGCTGGGGCAGCGCTACCAGCGTCTTGAACACCTGGGCGGCGGGGAAGCCCAGGGTCTCCGCCACCCCCTCCGCGGAGTGGATCTCCGCCGAGTAATGGTGGGCCGTGTAGGGCACCCGCCGCGACTCTAGGAGCCGCATGGCGTTCGTCCGCTGCTTCTCGCTCATCGGGTCGATCCCCCGCACGTCGCTCCATCGTTCACGCATCGCCTGATCGTGGCCAGCCGGCAAGCCTACCCTGTCCCCGGTTATGCCGCCTCCCGCATTCCGCGCAAGCGCAAGCCCACGATGATGAGCAGCACGCCAAAGAGCACGGCGTACAGCCCGATCAGCCAGGCGAGACCCAGAATGCCCGCGCCGGGGAACGCGGCCAAGAGCACGCCAAAGAGGATCGAGGCGATGCCGCCGAGGATCATGGCCCACTCGCCGGTGATCACCCGCCGCAGCCGGATGGCCGCCACGATCTCCAGGATCCCTGTCACCACGGCCCACCCGGCGATCAGGTACAGGAGCGCCAGCGCCGTCACCTCGGGCCAGAAAAAGACCACCAGGCCGAACGCGATGCCCACCAGTCCCTCGATCAGCTCGGCCCACCAGCGCTCGTTCGTCTGGATCGAGGAAAGCCCGGCAATGAGGGACAGGACGCCATCGACCAGGGCAAAGGCGCCAAAGAGGGTGATGAGGGTCAGGAGCGTGAGTTCCGGCCAGACGAACGCCAGGATGCCAAACACAACGGCCACGACGCCACGAAGCGCCACCACCCACCATCTGCGTGCCAGATCGAACAACATCGCCCCTTCTCCCTTCTGAGCCACCACGTCGGGTCCATTCGGTCTGCTGCGCGGGCCGCCGCCGGTGTCGGAAGCCGAGGATGGCATGCGGTAGATAGGCGTGTGGCGTGTGAGGGAGTAGCGGCTTCAGGTGCAGCCCGGACCGATTATCCCACCCGACCAACGCCTTGTCCAGCGGCAAAAGCGACCCGCCCGACGAGGCCGCACTTGGCCCCGAGGGGCTGCCGGGGTATAATGCGCAAACCCGGACCGAGAGCCCGGGTGCCGGCGATGCTGCCACCCCCCAACGCCGGCCCCCGCGCCCCGCAGCGCGAGATCGAGACCCGGTGCAGCGCCTCGCACCGGCGCACCGTGGAGTCCTCTACATCCAGCACCTCAAGCGCTGTGGGAGCCGGTAACATGATCGTGATGAAGTTTGGGGGCACCTCTGTGGGCAGCGGCCAGCGCATCGCCCAGCTCGGGCGCATCGTCGCTGCAGTGGCGGCAGAGCGAAACGCTCCGCCCGTCGTGGTCGTCTCGGCCATGAGCGGGGTGACCGACAGCCTGGTGCGTGCGGCGCAGACCGCGGCCGCGGGCGACGGACGTACGTACACGCTGGTCCGCGATGAGCTCCAGCAGCGCCACGAGCAGGCCATCGCCGACTGCGGCATCGGCCCCGAGCCGGCCCGCGGCCTCCGCGCCGAAGTCACCGGCCTCCTGGATTGGTTCGAGACCCTCTGCCAGAGCATGCACACCCTGGGCGAGCTGACCCCCCGGGGATTGGATGTGGTTTCCGGGCTCGGTGAGCGCCTCTCGGCCCGCCTCACGGTGGCGGCCCTCCTGGGCCAGGACATCCCCGCGCAGATGGTGGAGGCCACCGAGATCATTGTCACCACCGACCGCTTTGGCGGCGCCCAGCCCCTGTTCGAGGAGACGACCGCCCGCGCCCGCGCCCGCGTGTTGCCCCTGGTGGAGGCCGGCATCGCGCCGGTGGTCACCGGCTTTATCGCCGCCACGATCGATGGCGTGCCCACCACGCTGGGGCGGGGCGGAAGCGACTACTCCGCCACCATCCTAGCCCGCTGCCTGCCCGCCGACGAGGTATGGATCTGGACCGACGTCGACGGGGTGATGACCGCTGACCCGCGGATCGTGCCCGAGGCGCGCACCCTGCCCGGCATTTCCTTTGGCGAGGTCGCCGAGCTCTCCTACTTTGGCGCCAAGGTCCTGCACCCGCAGACCATTGCCCCGATCGTGGACGCCGGCATCCCCGTGCGCGTGCTGAACTCCCTCCACCCGGAGCGTCCGGGAACCCTCGTCTCACAGAGGGTGGTCGGCGCTCCCGTAGTCAAGGGGATCACGGCGATCCGCGACCTGAGCCTCATCACGGTGGAGGGCCGCGGCATGCAGGGGGTGCCGGGCGTGGCGGGGCGCGTGTTCTCCGCGGTGGCCCGCAGCGGCGCGAACATCCTGATGATCACCCAGTCGTCGTCGGAACAGAGCATCTGTTTCGTCGTGCGCACGGTGGATGCGCGGGCGGCCGTCGATGCGCTCCAGGCCGAGTTCGACCGGGAGCTCGGGCGCCAGGATATCCACCGCATCGGCCGCGACGACGAGGCGAGCATCGTGGCCGTGGTGGGCGCCGGGATGAGGGGCAGACCCGGCATCGCCGCGGCGGTCTTTGGCGCCCTGGCGGAAGCAGAGATCAACATCATCTCCATCGCCCAGGGCTCATCGGAATACAACCTCTCGTTGGTGGTGACCAACGGGGACGTGGACCTGGCGGTCCGCGCCATCCACCACCGCTTTCAGCTGGCGGAGGCGCTGGCGACCCCAGATCCAGAGCAGGAAGGGGTGTTGAGATGAAGCGGATTCGCGCCGGCGTACTCGGCGCCACGGGCGCCGTGGGGCAACGGTTCGTGGAGCTGCTAACCCGGAACCCGTGGTTCGAGGTGACCGCCCTGACCGGCTCGGAGCGCTCGGCCGGCCGCCGATACGGGGAGGCCTGCACCTGGCGGCTGTCGACCGACTGCCCCGCCGAGGTGCGCGACCTCGTCGTGCAGCCCAGCGAGCCAAACCTCGATTGCGACGTCGTTTTTTCTGCCCTGCCGGGATCGATGGCCGGACCGATCGAGGAGGCCTATGCCGCCGCCGGGTACCCGGTGCTGAGCAACGCCAGCGCCCACCGCATGGACCCCGACGTGCCGCTGCTGATTCCCGAAGTGAACCCCGATCACCTGGACCTCCTGGCAACCCAGCGGGCCCGGCGGGGCTGGGACCGCGGCTGCATCGTCACGGATCCCAACTGCTCGACCGTAGGCATGACGCTGGCGCTCAAGCCGCTCCACGATGCCTTTGGCGTGCGCCGCGTGGTGGTAACCACCATGCAGGCGCTCTCGGGAGCGGGCTACCCCGGCGTGCCGGCCATGGACAGCCTGGACAACGTCATCCCCTACATCGGCGGTGAGGAGGACAAGCTGATCGACGAACCGCGCAAGATCCTCGGCACCCTGGACGAGGCCGCCGGCGCCGTGCAACCGGCCGAGATGCGCATCAGCCCCGCCTGCAACCGGGTGGCCACCCGCGACGGCCACCTGGAGGCGGTGTCTGTGGAGTTTGCGAGGCGCGCCACCGTGGACGAGGTAATCGAGGCACTGCGCGCCTTTCGCAGCGTTCCCCACGCGCTGGGCTGCCCCTCGGCCGTGGAGCAGACCATTATCGTCCGCACGGAACCCGACCGGCCGCAGACGCGCCTGGACCGTGACGCCGGGCGGGGTATGGCCATCACGGTAGGGCGCGTGCGGCCGTGCGAGGTGTTCGATTGCAAGTTCGTCGTCCTCTCCCACAACACCATCCGCGGCGCGGCGGGCGGCGCCGTCCTCAACGCGGAGATCATGATCGCCAAGGGGATGATCCCGTGACCTGGGCCAAGAGCACGCTGGCGGATTTCATGGCGGACTGCGTCCTGTATCGCAACCTGGAGCCCACCTGTGAGGGCCAGCGGGGGCTGCACGCCCTGTGGTCAGAGGCGGGGCTGGAGCGTTACTACATCCCGCGCAAGACGACGCCCGAATACGCCCGGGCGCTCCTCCTCCTCCTGGGCGAGGCGCAACGGGCCCGGGGGGTGACGCGGCCCATCGAGCGGGCGCTCCTCATCGGCGACACCCTCCTGAACGACGGCACCGCGGCCCGCCACCTCGGCGAGCACCTGCCGATGCGGGGGTTCATCGGCGCCGACCGCCCCGAGGAGCCGGCCGCCTGCGCGTGGCAGGACGTCCTGATGGTGGCCAACCGTTGGGGCGCCCTCGCCGACTTTTACGGCGGGGTGCAAGAGGCCGGCTACCCCTGCGACGAGACGACGGCGCTCCTCATCGACCTGGACAAGACCGCCCTGGGCGCCCGGGGGCGCAACGACGGGGTGATCGACACCGCCCGGGTGCGGGCCATGCGGCGCACCCTGCGCAGCGCGCTGGATGGAGCCCTCGACGAGGCCGCCTTTCGCCGCGTGTACGATGCCCTGAACCAGCCGACCTACCATTGCTTTACCGGCGACAACCAGGACTACCTCGCCTACATCACCCTGATGGTACTGGGCGGCGTCTGCCCGGCGGATGCGCTCTGGGCCGGGCTGGAGGCGGGGACGCTGCGCACCATCGAAGAGCTCGCCGCCCTCTGCGATGCGCGCCGCGGCGCGATGCCGGAAGGGCTGCGCGCCGCCCACGACGAGGTCTGCCGGGGCATCGCCGCGCAGGACCCCACCCCGTACAAGGGGTTCCGACGCCGGGAGTTCCTGGAGACGGTGGCGTCGATGGACGTGCTGCCGGACGACGCACCCGCCGAGGAGGTGTTGGCGCGGGAGATCGTCATCACCGAGGAGGTGGCCAGCCTGGCCCGGCACCTCGCCGCCCAGGGCGTCCTGGTGATGGGCGTCTCCGACAAGCCCGACGAGGCCTCCCTGCCCACCCCGGCTTCTGCGGCCCGCGGCTGCCAGCCGATCCACCGCACGACAATGAAGGTGTACGGCGACCCGATCGCCTGACCGGATCGGTCCTCGGATCGCGCCCTCCACGAAAAGAGCCGCTCGGCATCGAGCGGCTCTTGTCTATGGGCCACGGTCCCCCGGCTCAGTCCATCGAGGGCGGACTGGAGAGGCCGGGCGTGTTGGCCACGGCATCCGGGTAGAGCGCATCCGGCTCGTACTGGCCCCGGGCGTTCCACCAGATCCAGCCGACCGCGCCGGCGTCCTCGGCGCCCTTGCGCTGCTCGAGGAACTCGAACGTGCCATAGTAGATCCCGCCGATGGAATAGTACTGCAGCCAGGGACGCACGATGGTGTCGGTACGCTCGCGGAGGGCGTGGACAGTCCGGTACACGAACTGGTACGGCTCGCGGCCGGGGTTGGCAAAGCCCAGGGTGCCCGGCGCGTAGGTGGTCGGGTAGGCCATCGGCGATACGTAGTCCATGTGCGGGGCAATGTCCTCCACCCGCTGGCCGATGCCCATGTCTGCGGAGGCGCCCACAAAGGGCGTCAGGCCAAAGATGTCGGCGGAGAGGAAGGCCGGCGTCCGTTCCATGGCGGCATAGATCTGGGCGCAGAACTCTTCCATCGCCGCGGTGCGCGTGTCGAAATCGGCCTCGACGCCATCGGCCCCGTAGAGGAGGCGCAGCACGCCGGCGCCATCGGAGGGGAAGCGCAAATAGTCGAGTTGCACCTCGTCAAAGCCCAGCTCAGCCACCTCGACCGCCAGGGCGATGTTGTAATCGCGCACCTCCTGGAGGAAGGGGTCCACCCAGGCCAGGCCCTCATAGTCGGTGTACAGCGAGCCATCCGGCCGCTTGGCGGCCCATTCCGGCTTGGCCTTGCCCAGCAGCTCGTCCTTGAACACCACGATGCGGCCCACGACATAGATCCCCCGGCGATGGCACTCGTCCACCAGTTCGCGCAGGTCCATGCCGTAGGGGGAATAGGCCTCGATCTCTTGGGCCACGGGGTTTGGGCTGTCCCAGGCGATGCGCGCCCAGTCGCCCTTGACGTCCACGACAACGCCGTTCATCCCCGTGCTCTCCACCAGGTCCAGGATGCCATACACCGTATCGGGCAGGGGCAACAGGCCAAAGGGGATGTACACGCCGCGGAAGGCAAAGGGCTCCAGGGCCACGTCGGCAGCCAACATGTCGGTGACCGGCTGGCTCACCCGGCGGTAGCCGGGGGCCTTGACGGTAATGCTCTCGACGTTGCCGACGTCCTCGAGGAGGAAGCGTCCCTCGGCATCCGAGCGCACCAGCAGGGGCTCATCGCCGCCGGCGGTGAACACCTGCACCAGCCCGTTCGCCACGGGGGCGCCATCCTCGGCGCGGGTCAACGTGCCCTGGAGCCGGGAGCGCTCCAGGGTCAGCGCATAGTCGCGCTCGCCGGCATAGACCACGGACACCTCCCCATAGCCGTCCAAGCGGACGGTGATGGGGGTCTCGGGCATCACGCCGTTCAGCACCGCGGCGCCAGAGGCGTCGGTCTCCACCGCCTGCCCGCCGGCCTCCACAGAGACCCCGGCCAGGGCGGCGCCGCCGGTCGCGTCGGTGATGGAAAAGGCCACCGCCCAGGGCTCTACCGCGGCGTCCTGGGTCTCCTGCCCCTCGTAGTCCACCTCGACCGTGCGGTACTCGGTGCCGCCAAAGACCACCGGCGTGCCCGGCTCCACGTAGGCGAGCTCATAGCGCCCGGCCTCGTCGGTCTGCGTGGCGCCCAGCGCGGTGGAGACCGACACCCCCGCCAGGGGCGTGCCGCCGTTCACCGAGGTGACGGCGCCACTAAGGACCCGGGGGGTCAGCGTCATGTCGGCACTGCGCGTGGCCTGGCCGGAGCGGTCAAAGGAGGCTTCTACATCGGCCTGGGGCCACTCGGCCGGCAGATACCCGGCGGCGGAGACGCGCAGGGGCCCGAACGCGACGGCATCCACCCCAAAGGCGCCGTCCGCGCCGCTCTCCGCCTCGGCGCCGCCCAGCGCCACCGTGGCGCCGGCCACCGGCTCCCCGGTGCGCGCGTCGGTCAGCGTGCCGCGCAGCGTGCGCCGATCCAGGTGCACGTCGGTCTCCAGGAGAGGCGTCTCCGCCGAGACCGTGGCGGTGAACGCTTGCGTCAGGTATCCGGGGAGGGCAGCCTGCAACTGGTGGCTTCCGCCCTTGAGCGGCAGGCTAAAGAACCCGTCGGAATCGCTTTGTACCCCCCGGCGACCGAGGGATACCTGGGCGTCCGACAGAGGTTCGCCGGTCGCCCGATCCAGCACCCGTCCGGAAACGGCGAATTCGGCCCGTCCACATCCCGAGAGGATCCCGGCAAGGAGGAGGGTCACGAGGACACCGCACGCGAACCAGCAGCGACGCATTATCCGATGTTGTGGCATTTCTCCTGGACCCCGGGGATTAGGCATAGGCAACGGCTAGAGGTAGCGGGCATTATATGCGAGCCCGCGCGGGTTACCAAAGCGCCCGAGTGTCCCGTTGGTTACTCCCACCACCAGCGCCCTGCCGCCGCATAGGGGCGGGGCGCGCCGGGGGCCGGGCCGTGGGGCAGGCGGGGGGCGGGGGGCACGCGGCCAGGCGCCCTCCGCCGGGGCGGGTCCGGCCAGGCCCCGGCGTCCAGTCCGCTGAGTAGCACCAGGATGAGGAGAATCGCGATGACGGCGCCCATGAGCCCCTCCCATTGGAACGTGCGTTCGTTGGGACCCATCATAGCACAAGCGTTCGTCACGCGCAACAGCATCTCTATCGCGAGAGGGGAGCAAGCGTTCTGGTGCGCCCGAGAGCGGGGTCTACTCGGTCGGCGCCCCGGAGAGGATCTCCCCGGCGGCGCGACGCACGCCGCGCAGGAAATCGGGGATATCGCGGAACAGCAGGCGCCGCCAGGCGATGGCGGCATAGGTCGCGACCCACACCAGCATCATCCGGCCGATGAACATGCCCCGGGCGAGGAGGCAGGCGGTGAACCACACGTACACCGGCCCCTGGAAGGCCGCCCCCAGAGGTTTCGTGAGTCCGCCGCAGCGCCACAGGATCAGCGCCCAGCCCAGCACGTACGCCACGGCGACGAACGGGGGCGTCATCCCAGCGCTTCGCATCAGGTGCAGCAGGGCGAGGGCCAGCAGCACGTCGATGGGCAGGTCGATGCGGCCGATCCACGTCTGACTGCAACCGCTGCGACGCGCCAGGGGACCGTCCAGCGCATCCGTCGTCCAGGCAGCCAGGACCATCGCGGCGCCGGCTTCCAACGCTCCGGATCCCGACACGGTTCCCAGCACGGCGAGCGCCGCGGACAGTATCAGCCGCGATCCGGTCAGTGCATCTGCGAGATGCTTCATCCAGGGCATGCGCATCCTCCGCTGTCGTGTAGTAGTAGCAGGCGCTGGAGATGAATGGGGCTCCGCGCTCATCCCCTCCACTATACCCCATTCGACCGCGAAGACAAGCCGCGCCGCGACGGGACGATCGGGTCGCCCGCACCTTGCTCGGGCCCGTGGCGGGCGGTACAATGGCCCGACGTTCATCCTATCGTGATCCCGGCGGAGAAGAGAGCATGCGCACCTATCGTATCGCGGTGGTTCCCGGCGACGGCATCGGCATCGACACAGTCGATCAGGCAGTACAGACGCTGGAGACCGTCTGCGAGGTCCACGGCGGCCTGGGCTTTACCTTTGATCGCTACCCCTGGGGCTGCCGGCACTATCTGGAGACCGGGGAGATGATGCCCAAGGACGGGCTCACCATCCTGGCCGACTATGACGCCATCCTCCTCGGGGCCGTGGGCTTTCCCACCGTCCCCGACCACGTCTCCCTGTGGGGATTGCTGCTGCCCATCCGCAAGACATTCGACCAGTACATCAACCTGCGCCCCGTGCGCCTGTTGGCCGGCGTGCCGGGTCCCCTGCGCGACAAGGGGCCCGAGGATATCGACATCGTCTGCATCCGTGAGAACACCGAGGGCGAGTACGCCGGGGTCGGCGGGCGCGTCCACGTGCACACCGACCACGAGGTCGCCATCCAGAGCACCGTGTTCACCCGCCTCGGTGTCGAGCGGGTGCTACGCTACGGGTTCGAGCTGGCCCGCAAGCGCCCGCGCAAGGAACTGGTCAGCGTCACCAAGTCGAACGCCATGCAGTACAACATGGTGTTCTGGGACGAGGTGTTCCGCGAGCTGCAGG
This sequence comes from Chloroflexota bacterium, assembly GCA_012513725.1. GTDB lineage: Bacteria > Chloroflexota > Anaerolineae > UBA1429 > UBA1429 > JAAZBQ01. The sequence goes on along the minus strand of JAAZBQ010000100.1, from coordinate 857 downwards.
GCGAGTACCCGGAGGTCACCTGCCGCCAGTACCACGTGGATGCCCTGGCGGCGCGGTTCATTACCGCCCCGGAAAGCCTGGACGTGGTGGTGGGCTCGAACCTCTTTGGAGACATCCTGACGGATCTCGGCGGGGCGCTGCAGGGCAGCCTGGGCATTCCGCCCAGCGCGAACATCGACCCGACCCGGCGCCACCCCTCGATGTTCGAGCCGGTGCACGGCTCCGCGCCCGACATTGCCGGCCAGGGGATCGCCAACCCCATCGCCGCCATCTGGGCCGCATCGATGATGCTGGATCACCTCGGCCACGAGGACGCGGGCAGCCTGCTGATGGAGGCCGTCGAGGCGGTGACCGGCGCCGGAGAGGTGCGCACGCCGGACCTCGGCGGCCGCTCGACGACGGCCGAGGTGGGCGACGCCATCCGCGCGGCGCTGCGCGCGGCGGGTGCCTGAGGCAGCCGCCATGACCCCACGTACCCCCGACGACGTGCAGGCCGCCCTGGACGCGGCCGGTCTCGTGGCGCGCATCACGCGCCACGACGCGCCGACGGCCACCGCCCAGGAGGCCGCCGACGCCATCGGCGCGCCCCTGGGCAGCATCGTCAAGAGCCTCCTGTTCCTGGTCGATGGCCGGCCGGTGCTGGTGCTCGCCGCCGGCGACCGCACGGTGGATGCGCGCAAGCTCGCCGAGCCGTTCGGCGTGGGCCGCAAAAAGGTGCGCATCGCCGACGCTAAGACCACGCTCGAGGTGACGGGTTATGCCCCCGGGGGCGTGCCGCCCCTGGGGCACGCCCAGGATCTCCCGGTCCTGATCGATGCCTCGCTCGGGCGGTTCGACACGGTCCACGCTGCGGCGGG
>JAAZBQ010000099.1 GCA_012513725.1 Chloroflexota bacterium | reverse complement strand
TCACTCGCCAGCACGCCGACGATGGTGGCGTTCTGCGTGACCTCGTTGTTGATGGTGATGTGGATGACCTGGCCGATCGGGTTCGCGTTCTCGCCAAAGACCTGCTTGGCCAGAACCTCGTCGATGACGGCCACCGATGCGGCCGACTCTTCGTCGGCCTCGTTAAAGAACCGCCCCAGGCGCATCTCCCGCCGGTACACATGCAACCACTCATCCTGCACGCCGATCACCTGCCAGGCCTGGATCTGCTGGCCGCGGTGGACGAGGGTGGCGCCGTTGATCTCCAGCTCCGGCGAGACGCCGTTCAGGCTCGTGCCGAGCAGCCGCAGCGCCTCGACGTCCTTGGGGTGGATCTGCGGCTGCTGCATGAGGGCCTCCATGACCTGGCTCTGGCCAGAGTCCATCATCCCGCCCTCTACCATACCACGCTCTGCCTGCACCATGCCGGATGCGGTCACCGGCATGGGCATGCCCATGTTGCGCCACATGGGGCGCACCTCGATGTTGCCGCGGCCCCAGACCTCCATCTGCTCCCGGGTGGAGCGGCTCAGGCCGTTACCCAACGAGACGATCATGATGACGGCGCCCACCCCGATGATGATGCCCAGCACCGTCAGCGCCGAGCGTAGCTTGCTGGAACCAAGCCCTTGTAGGGCAAACCATATGTTGATGGGGCGCCTCATCAGTACATCCCTCCGTAGAGCGGCATGCCGCCGCGGGGGCCCATCATCGGTACACTGACCGTCTCGCCCTCGGCGAGGCCGTCGACGATCTCCGTGTAGATGCCGTCCGACAGTCCTTTGGTCACGTAGCGCCTTTCCGGCTGCCCGTTCACCATCAGCATGACATAGTCGCCCTCCTGATCGGCAAAGGTCGCCGCCGCCGGAACGACGATGACATCCTCGTGGGTGGCGGTGGGGAAGATGATGTTGGCCGTCATCCCCTGGAAGAGCGGCATGCCGGCCAGGTCGAACTCGATCGGCACGCTAAAGACGGTGACGCCGTTGGTGAACTTGCCGAACAGGGGGATATCACCGACGATGCCCGTCTTGGGGTCCTCGCCGGGCAGGGCGTCGAACGATAGCCGTGTCTCCATCCCCTCGCGAACGCGCGCCACGTCGATCTCGTTCACCTGGGCCATAATGCGCAGGGAGGACGAGTCCTCGATGGTCAGCAGCGTGCTGCCGGCCATCACCTGCTGGCCCTCGACGACGTTGCCATCGATGATCGTGCCGTCGAACGGCGCGACGAGGGCGGCGTCTTCCAGGGCAGCCTCTGCTTCGGCGAGCACGCCCTCGGCCTTGAGCACCTCGGCGCGCGCCTTGGCGAGCTCCGCGCCGGGCACCTCGACGTCCAGGGCAGCCAGTGCCTCCTGGATCTCGGCGACCTTGGCCTGCGCCTTGGCCACATCGGCCTCGAGCTTCATCCGCTCGATGTCGCGGCTGCCCAGGGCGATCTCCGCGTCCAGGGCTGCCACCTTGCGCGCGGCAACGTTCACCCGATGCTCGGCGGCGCGCTTTTGCATCTCGTACTGCATCTTGAACTGCTCCAGCGCTTCCTTTTTGGCGAGCATGTCGATGCGGATGATCCAGGTGTTGTCATAGTCCTGCTCGCTGGGGTTCGGAAGGGCGATCATCTCGCCGTGCTTGACCTCGGCGATGTTATAGACCCACTGGAGGTAGTCCAGTTGCTCCTGGCGATTCGGGTCGTTCAGAAAGGCATCCAGCTCGGAGCGCGCGGCAGCGAGCTCCTGCGCCGCCGCCGCCCGCCGTGCGGCGGGCGACTCGCTGCTGCTGGCGTGGCCCGCCAGGGCGGACTGCGCCTCGCTGAGCACCTGCTCGGCGGTGGAAAACTCCACCTCGAGGCGGAGACGCTCCGCCGCGATCCCCTCACCGCCCTCCAGCGCATCGAGCTCCTCCTGGGCCTCCAGGAGGTCGGCCCGGGCCTCGGCGACCTCGTTCTCCAACGCCGCCCGGTCCAGCTCCACGAGCACCTGGCCGGCCATCACGGGCATCCCCGTGGAGACCAACGACATCGCAACCTCGCCGCTGGCCTTCGAAAAGCCCAGCCGCGCCTGGCGGGCAGGCTGCACCATGCCGTACGTGGAGACGCCCTCGGAGACGGATCCCCGCCGTACGGAGAACTCTTGTGTGGGGCCGTACCAGGGCATGCCGGCCCAGGACGGCTGCGTCGGCGTGAACATGCTCCTGACCCGCGGCGCGATCAGCACGCCCGCTACGACGAGGGCCGCGACGACCGTCAGGCATCCCACGGCGGCCAGCGACTTCCCCCGGCTGCGTCTTTTTTTCTTGCTCATTCTCCGGCTCCCTGCGCGCTATCGTTACGCCGTGCGGCATCCTCCGCCGTCTCTCCGGTGGGCAAGGGCATGGGCTCCTGCCCTTGGGCGGGCGGCTCAATCGGGCGTCCCTCGCTGCCCTCCGGCAGGGGACGCCGCTCGGCCGGCCCCAGCGGCATACCACCGGGGCCCTCTGCCGGTGGGCCCTCGCCTGGGCCGTCGATCGGCGGCGCGGGCTCACCTTCTTCCACCGGCGGCATCTCTTCCCCGGGCGCGGGCTCACCTTCCTCGACCGGCGGCATCTCCTCCCCCTCGACCGGCGGCATCGGTTCGGGCATGCCGGGGCCAAACGGCGACTGCTCCATCGGCTCCTGGAGCGGGAAGCGCACCAGGTCGCCGGGCTGCAGACCCTGAAACACCTCGGCCAAGACGCCGTCGTTCATGCCGATCTGCACGTCGCGATTCTCCCAGCCGCCCGCCGCGGCGCTGACCTCGACCATCAACCCCCCGCGTGGCGACTGGCGGAGCGCCGCTGCCGGCACGGCGACCACCTCGCGCTGCTCGCCGATTTCCATCTTGAGCGAGGCCGTCATGCCTGGGAGGACCTCGAGGGTCCCGCGCTCCATGGCCACGTCCACGTTGAACATCATCAGCCCGCCCTGCGACTGGCCCCGCGGCGAGATCGCCTCGATCTCGCCCTGGAGCAGCATCTCCGGGTAGGCCTCGAACCGGATGCGCACCGGGTGGCCCTCGGTCAGCCGCACCACGTCCACCTCGGAGACGAACGACTCGATGTGCAGCTCGTTGGGGTCGACGAGGTAGATGATCTGGTCGCTCGCGCCCACCACCTGCCCCTCTTGCACACGCACCTCAAAGATGACGCCATCGAACGGCGCGCGGAGCGACGAGTTCTCGATGGAGGACTGGACGCTCTCGACCTTGGCGAGCGCGGCGTCGTAGGCCGTCTGGGCCGCATCGAACTTGGCAGGATCGGGGCCCTGTCGCGCCTGCTCCAGGCGCTCCGTGGCCTTTTTCACCGCGTCGGCGGCTTGCTCCTGCGCCAGCCGCGCGGCGGCCACCACGTCGTGCCCCTCGGAGCGGGCCCGATCGAGCTTGGCCTTGGCCCGGGAGTACCGCTCCTGGGCTTGCCGGAGCGCGGTCCTGGCGGTGGTCAGCGAGGTCTCGCGGGCGGTCCGGGCGGCGTTCAGGGCGCGCTCGGTGTCGGTCAGGCTCTGCTCGAGCTCTGAGCGGTCCTGGTCGGCCGGCAGGTCGCGCAGGGCGCGCTGGAAGAAGGCCTGATCGTACTCGAGCTGGCGGATCTCGCCAGAGTGGGAGGTGAGGTCGCGCATGGCCAGTTCGTCGGTGGCCACCTGCACCTCGTACCAGGCGTCGGCCACCTCTTGCTCGAGGGAGCGGGTGCCCGAGCTCTGGGCGAGGGCAAGATCCATCTCGGCCTTGGCCAGCTCGTACTGGGCAGCCAGCAGGTCGGCCTCCGCGCGCTGGATGGCCGCAGGCGAGGCGTCGGCCTGCGCCTCGCGCAGCACGGCCTCCGCCACCTGGAGATCCGCCTCGGCCTCCAGGAGCTGGCGTTCGAGGGCCTCGGTATCCAGCTGGGCCAGCACGTCGCCCTCGCGCACCACCTGGCCGACCTCGGCGGGCACGTCGGTGAGGCGGCCGCTGACCGTGTCGAACCTCAGCGTCGCGTCCTGCAGGGCCGAGACCTGCCCAAACGCCGAGACCACCTCGGCCATCGTCGCGCGTTGCACCTCGGCTTCGGTAAAGAGGAGCGATGTGGTGGGGGGCTCGGCGGAGGCCTGGCAGCCCACTACCGCGAGGGCCACTAGGGCGGCGATCACCGTGCGCAGATATCTGTGGCTGTACATTCGGGATCCTGCTCCTTGCCATGCTCGTGCTAGCGATAAGGCGGCGGCGCAACGCGCCCCGGCGAACGCCGGCTGCGCGTGGCCCTATGCGTACAAGACGTCGTTCGTCCTACCGGGGTTCCGTGCTCGGTGGCTCGCCCGAGGACGATGGGCGACGCCTGTTCCTCGGAGGATCTGGCCCTAGTATAGCAGATGCGTCCAAACGCTGTGCGCGCTGAGGGGCGAGGCGTGGGCAGGTCAGTGGGATAGTGTTCTTCCTGGTCAGGTGGCCAGTGCGCCCGCGTGGCCGGCGCCGAACAAGCAGCGAGGGGGGCTGCGCAAGCAGCCCCCCTCGCTGGCCCTGCCCGCCTCTGTGGGGCCGGCAGATGCACGCAGTGTCCGCGTCCTACTCCCAGAAGAGCATCTGCGAATCCTGCAAATACTCGTCCTTCAAGCGGTCGTCAGCCGGCATGTTATCCACAAAGTTCTTCAAGCCGTTCTTGACGATGATGAGGAGCGGCTGCTGGCCCAGCAGGCCAATCATCGGCAGCTCCTCGGCCCACACGTCGAGCGCCTCTTGGAAGATGGCGTTACGGGTGGCCTCGTCAGGCTCCTGGGCAGAGCGATCGATGGCGTCCCAGATGTCCCAGATCCAGTGGCCCTCAGGCGGCTCCTCGGCGTTGGGATCCGTAGTCAGCGATCGCCACTTGCCCCACGCGACCGCCCACGGGCGGTCGAGGGTGGTGGCGTCAAAGATCGTCGGCGTCAGCACCGGCAATACGGTGCGGTCGCCGCCCCAGAAGGCCGCCTCGATCTCGTTGGCCTCATAGTGCTCGGTGTACAGCGAGCGCTCAAAGTACCGGTAGGCGGCGCGGATGCCCACCTCGGCCAGGTAGCCGGTGATCATCTGGGCAGCGTCTTCCTGGGGGTCGCCAGTCTGCACGGTGCCCTCGATGGTGAACGAGATGGTCTCGCCCGAGCCGTCCTTGAACATCCGGTAGCCCTCGTTGTCCTTTTCCGTGTAGCCGGCCTCGTCCAGCAGCTGGTTCGCTGTGTCGGGGTCGTACTCGATGAAGGCGTTGGAGAGCTTCTCATAGAAGTTCGGCGACTGCTCGATCGGCGAGTACTGCCGCGGCTTGAGCTGTTCGTCGTAGATCAGCTCGTTGATCTCCTCGCGGTTGATGGCGTGGGAGATGGCGATGCGCACATTGCGATCCTGGAAGAACTCGCGCAGGCGCGGCTCCTGGGTGGTGAGGTTCAGCTGCAGCGCCAGGTGGCTGGCCAGGATGCCGATAGCCACGCGATAGTCGCCGCTCGCCTCGTTCTCCTTGAACAGCGTAAAGTTGCCGATGTTCACGTGCCGCGCCTGGTGGTCGATCTCGCCGTTGACAATCCACAGGTTGAGCACGTCCGGCGTCTCGAACAGACGGTGGTTCACCGTGTCGACGTACGGTAGCTGCTTGCCCTCTTCGTCCACCTGCCAGAAGTATGGGTTCCGCTCCATGACAAAGAGCTCTTCCGACAGCGGGTTCATGGCCATCCAGGGATCGGTCGTGGGGCGCTCGGGGTTCAGGTACCAGAGGTCGCGATCGTTGTAATAGTCGGCCCACGAGTTGAACCCGGCCGCCGTGACGGCAGCCTGCAGTGCGTCCTGGTCATCCACCAGGTCCACGTGGTACTGCTCCATGAACCATCCCGGTCGGTACGGCTGGTTGCCGTGGCCGAGCACCTGGAAGCCAAAGAGCGGGTAGGGGCTGACGAACTTGTAGACGACGGTAAAGTCGTCGGGGGTCTCCAGCTCACCCATCACCCGGTTGCCGTCGGCGTCAAGCGTCGAGACCTGGGTGGATGTCGCCGGGGTGATCTCCGAGTTGG
>JAAZBQ010000727.1 GCA_012513725.1 Chloroflexota bacterium | reverse complement strand
TCGCCGGCGTCCAGCGTATAGCGGTCATCGCCCACCTCCACCACCGCCTGGCCCTCGAGGATGTAAAAGCCCTCGATGCCCTCGTGGGTATGCGGCGGGTGGGCGCGCATCCGTGGCCCCACCTCGGTGATGTGGACCGTCAACCGATCCGCAGGGATGGCCTGATCCACCCATAGCGTCGCCAAACCCTTGGCGCTCCGCTCTATCAACGCCATACGGCCTCCTCCCTGGTGTGCGAGGCGGTCCCGGACGGAAAGCCGCCCGGGACATGCCTCTTCTTCCGCCGCAGTCTAATACGGATACTCGTACCAGTCCAGTAGTCCCGCGGGGGCGGCCTCGGAAGCGTACAGCAACACCGACGGGAACGTGCTGGCGAATATCCGCCCGCCGCCGTGCCCGGCGATGACCGCGCCGCTGTCGTCCACGAACTTGGCCGTCTGGCGCGCGGTGGCGTCGCCACGCTCCAGGGCGGCAAACACCCGGGAGGCCACCTTCAGGTAGCGATCCTCTCCGGTGATCCGGTACGCGTGAGCCAGCGCCTCGAGGAGGTGCGGCGTCGGCGCCGGCCGGCGCAACGATGGCAGCTCCTTGTAGTACGGGATGCCGTCGGGCCCCAGGCAATGGGCCAGCATGTCATCGACGTTGTCGACGATCAGCTGCTTGACCCGCGGATTGTCATCGATCAGGAGGTAGCGCGCAAACGAGTTCACGGTCAGGGAGATCATGAACACCACGCGTGGCATCGAGTGGCTGGTATAGGGCGCCAGCAGCGCGCCGTACTCTTCATACCAGGAGAGGTACAGCTCCGCGAGCCGCTCGGCTTCCTTCCGCCAGCGCTCCTCGCCGGTGCCGAGGTACAGGCCGATCATGGCGCGCATGGCCCAACCGCCCTCGCGCACCGAGGCCTCACCGGGTCGCTGCATCCGCGGCAGCGCCATGTGGCGCATGATGTTCTCGCCCACGCTGCACGCCGCTTCCAGCGCCTCGCGACGGCCGGTGAAAAAGTAGTAGTCGAGGAATCCCTCGGTCCACTCGTGGGAGGGCGTCACGCCGCCCGTCACATGGTAGCGGGTGTGGATCTTGAGCCCGCCGTTCACGAGCGGGTCCGGGTCATGGTGGCACAGGTCGACGTCCATCCAGTGTCGCGCGGCGACCAGGCCGGAGTCGAGCACGCGGCGCTCGCCGGTCAGCCCGTAGAGAATGGCGCACTGGTGCGGGCGGTCGTACTCGTTGTTCACCCACACCGTCTTCCCGCGGCCGCGACCCTGGTCGGTATAGCCCGCGTCCGGCGCATCGCCAAAGTGGTACATCCCGAGCACCTTGGGACGGCCGTCGTGCATCTGCAAAAAGTAGTGGAGCAACCGCTGGGGCAACTGCTCGGGGAAAAAGGTCTCTACCCAGGGGTTGTTCTCCCGATACCAAGCCCGCGGCAGGCTCGGCACGTCGGGCAGCTGGAACTGGAGCGAGCGCACCGAGATATCGTTCAGCGGCGTGTCGGGCCCGTGCACGTGCAGGAGGATCCGGTGGGTCTTGCCCATGCCCCGCATGGTGGGCGCCGGATCGACGCTCTGCGGATAGAGCGAGCAGACGATCCCCTCCCGGTCGGCGCGCAGCGCCTTGGGAAAGTTCTGGTGTGCCTGGTGGATCGAGATGGCCAGGCCGCCCCGGGCATCGCGCCAGTCGGCCCAAAAGTCCCCGTAGAAGCAGTCGACAAAGTGCTCGTTGGACTGGTAGAGCATCGTCTCCGCGTCGAGGAGCATCTCGACCGACTCGTCGCTCTCCTCGATGCCGGTCTGATAGTAGCCCTGGCCCAGCGCGACGTGCGGCTGGCCCGAGACTTTCGGCCGAAAGGCGACCTCGAGCGATTCGAGGGCCAGCTCCCCCGCCTCTTCGGCGTGGACGAACTGGTGCTCGATCTCGATGTACGGCTTGCCCGCGTAGGCCGTCACGCGGCCCCGCAGGTCGATGTAGCCCGTGCCGTCGGCGCGCCGATGCTTGCCGCGCGCCTCGATGACGACGCGGAGCGGCCCCGCCTCCAGGACCTCGAGCGCCACAGCGGCGCCCGCGGTGCTGAGGGCCTCGCCGCCCAAGGACAGGGCAAACCCGCCAAAGGGCTGCGCGCCAAAGAGGGGCTGACCATCGAGCACCAGATCGCGTACCGGCCAGAAGGCGTCGGCGGCCACCGTGAAACGCAGGGGGCCGGTGTCGACGTCGATGGCGCCCTCTCGCTCGGTGATGGTGACGACGCGCTCGGGCTGCGGGTCGCCAGTCGCCTGGCCAACGTCGAGGGTCAGCGTGGCGTCCGAATTGCCGGGCAGGTCGGGCTGCAGGTGGACCTGCATCCACTTGACGCTGCCGTCATCCCAGGTAGCAAGGACGTGCCGCTGCACGGGCAGCGCGCGTCCCTGGTCGTCGCGGATGGTGAGTCCGGCGGGATCTTCCAGGCGTCCCCGGGCCAGCGGGATGCTGACGGAGACGGGCTCGGCGGGTCTATCGTAGCGGCTGATCTTTTCCAGGTATAGAGTGCCAGACATGCACATCTCCCTTGGCGGTCATGCGTATCGTCGGATCATCGGGCAGAACCTGCGTCGGCGGGTGGCCTCTCGGCCACCCCGCCGCCTACAGGCTCTGTCAACCGCCCCGGGGCCCGCCGCAACCCACACAGCGAACGGCCGGGGAGTGTGAGGTCCCCTCGGGACCGCTTAGCGCGAGTAAGGGTCGGCCGCGTCGCGCAGGCCGTCGCCCATAAAGTTCATGGCCAGAATCACCAGCACGACGGCGATCGCCGGGCCCCACAGCTTCCAGGGCGCCACCACCACCGACGCCACATTCTGGGCATCGGAGAGGAGCACTCCCCAGGAAATGGCCGGCTCGCGCAGGCCCAGCCCCAGGAAGGAGAGTCCCGTCTCGCCCAGGATCATCCCGGGGATCGACAGGGTCATCGAGGCGATCAGGTGGCTGGTAAAGGAGGGCAGCATATGCCGCAGGATGATGCGCATCTCGTTGGCGCCCGCCAGCCGGGCCGCCATCACAAAGTCCTCCTCGCGCAGGGCCAGGAACCGCCCGCGCACCACGCGTGCCATGCCGGTCCAGCCCAGGAAGGACAGGATCACGGTAATGCCAAAGTACACGCGGATGATCGGCCAATCGGGCGGAAGCGCCGCGGAGAGAGCCATCCACATCGGCACGCTGGGGATCGAGCGCAGGAACTCGATGAGGCGCTGGATCCCGTTATCGATGGCGCCGCCATAGTACCCCGACATGCCGCCCAGCATCACGCCGAGGGTCATGCTGAGGAACACGCCGACGAGGCCCACCGAGAGGCTTAGCCGCGACCCGTAGACCACGCGCGAAAAGACGTCGCGGCCCAGGTTGTCGGTGCCGGCGAAAAAGACGCCCTGCTCCTCGCGGGGAACGCTCAGACCGACCAACTTGGTCTCCAGGGGGATGATGCCCCAGAGCTTGTACGGCTGGTCGCTATCCACAAAGAAGCTGATCGGATAGATGCGCGACGTGTCCTCGATATAGTAGTTTCGCAGGGTGGTGATGTCGCGCTCCTTGTCGGTGCCATAGATAAAGGGCATCCGCCAGTTGCCTTCCGAGTCCACGACATGGATCTTGGAAGGAGGCGCGAGCTTGTACTGCACGAACTTTTCCTGCGG
>JAAZBQ010000726.1 GCA_012513725.1 Chloroflexota bacterium | reverse complement strand
GGGAGACGGCCTAGAACATGAAATCGCGCAGGATCGACCCCCCGATGAACTCCCGCAAGAGGGAGTTGTCCGGCACGAACTCGGGCGTGCAGGGGCGCACCCAGCGGAGAAAGGCCAGCAGCCGGCGAGCCTCGACGTACTCCATCGTGCCCCGGGGCACCCGCAAGAGGAGCGGCTCGGCAAAGGGCTTGAGCACCGCCAACTCGTACACCAGCGCCGAGTTGAACATCACGTCGGCGTTCTCCTGGTAGGGGAAAATGTAGCGCTCCTCCCCCCGGCGGACGCTCTCCCAGCGCTGGATGGTCTCGGCGGCCGAGTAGCCCCGGTACTGGGCGTCGCGGACCATCCGCCGCAGGAGGCGCGTGTCGGTCGTCGGAATCCGGTTGTGGTGGTCGATGTTCAGCTGGGTCAGCGCCGAGACATAGATGCGATACACCCGCTCGTCGGGGAGGCGATCGACGAGCGCCGGGTTCATCCCGTGGATGCCCTCCACGATGAGCGTGGTATCCTCCGGCAGGCGCACCTCGTCGCCGAGCAGGCTCCGGCCCGTCTGGAAATCGTACCGCGCCAGGCGCACGCTCTTGCCGGCCAGGAGGTCCAGCAACTGATCGTTCAGGAGGTCCAGGTTGATGGCCTCCAGGGCCTCAAAATCGTACTCGCCCTTTTCGTCGCGGGGCGTCTCGTCGCGGTCGACGAAATAGTCGTCCAGCCCCAGAGCAAAGGGGCGCAGCCCGTTCACCATCAACTGGATGGCCAGCCGCCGGGAAAAGGTCGTCTTGCCCGAGGACGACGGCCCCGCCACCAAGACCAGGCGGATGCGCTCCTTGTTCCGCACGATGTCGTCGGCAATGTCCGAGATGTTTTTCTCGTGCAGGGCCTCGGCCGCCAGGATCGTCTGGCGCTGCTGGCCGTTCTCCACCACCTCGTTCAGCGCGCCGACGTCGCTCACCCCCAGGATGTCGAGCCAGCGCCGGTACTCGTGAAAGACCCGCGTCAGCTTGGGATAGTCGCGGTGGGCGGTGAGGTGGTGGGGGTCCTGCCGGCGGGGCAGCCGCAGGACGAACCCGGGCGGCACGTGCTGCAGGGCAAAGGTCGACATCTCTCCCGTCGAGGGCATCATGTACCCGTAAAAGTAATCGCGCACCCCACGGAGCGAGTAGACGGTGACGCGATCCTCCTCCGCGAACTGGAACAGGCGCGCCTTGGATTCGTACCCCTGGGCGGCGAACATCGCCCGGGCCTCCTCCACGGGCATCCGCTCGCGAACGATCGGCTCGTCGGCGGCCACGATCTCCCGCATCCGACGCTCGACGTCCCGCAACTCGCTCTCCGCCAGGGGGTCGCGCCCCGCCACCGTGCAGAAAAAGCCGCCCAGCGTCACGGAGAAATCCACCAGCACCCGCGCCTCGGGGAGCACCTCGTGCATGGCCACCACCAGGAGAAAGGTGAGCGAGCGGTGAAAGATGCGCATGCCATCGCTGGTGGTCATGTCGATGGGCACCACGTCGCTATCGCGCTCTATGCGCGCGGTCAGTTCGTGGAGGCTACCGTTCACCAGCGCGGCGACGATCGGCGCCGGCGGGTTGGGATAGGCCGCCGCGACAAAGTCCTTCAGGGGGGCGCCGGCCGGCCCCTCGTAGGTGCGGCCATCGGGCAAAGTGATCTGCGTGGTGGCGCGGGGCTCTGCTAGGCGGATGTCATCCGTTGCCATGGTGTGATCCCTTCGTTCCAGTGGGCGGGCTATCGCTGGCCGTACTGCTCGACGTAGCGGCGGTGGGCGCGGGCCACCTCCTCGGCGGGGATCTCGTCGGGCTGGCCGAGTTGCAGGGCATAGTGGACGGTCCGCGCCACGTCCTCGGTCATCACTGCGGCCTTGACAGCGGCCATGGCGCTGGGGCCGATGGCGAACACGCCGTGGTTCTTCATCAGGATCGATGGGCTCGGGCCGATGGAGCGCAAGATCTCCTGGCCGATCTCCTCCTCGCCGATCTGGGCATAGTCCCCTACGGGGATCGGGCAGCCAAACTCATCGGCGATGGCGGTCAGGTAGACGGGGATCGGCTTGCCCAGGGCGGCAAAGGCCGTGGCGTACGGCGAGTGCGTGTGCACCATTCCGCCCACGTCCTCGCGGTGGCGGTAGACGACCAGGTGCGTGGGAGCGTCGACCGACGGCGCCAGGGGCCCCTCGACGACGCGGCCGTCGAGATCCAGCACGACCATGTCCGCCGGGGTCATGGCCTCATAGCGCACGCCGCTGGGCTTGATGACCACATAGCCGGTGGATGGATCGCGACCGGAGACGTTGCCGCTCGTCCAAGTGACGAGCCCGGCGGCGGGCAGCATCCTGTTCGCGTCGCACACTTGCTGGCGGAGTTCCTCGAGTAGCACGGGCACAGCCCTCCTTTCGGAGAGGATTATGGCGGAGGGCGGGGGGTGTGTCAATCGGGGGCCAATGCGCCCTTGCCTTGACCGCCGCGAACCGCCTGATGATACTGGTGGTGTACTCCCCCTGGCGATAGTGACCTCTGATGTAAGGGATTCCGGATCCTGCCCGAGGTCGCTGGCTCGCACGGCGCTCCACGAGTCCTCGTGCGGTCCGCAGCCTGCGCCCGCGGCCGACGTGCAGTGGTTCCCCGGGATCGATCATCCAACGACGCCGCTGACACAGGAGGTACCATGGCATGGTCGAACGCCGTCCACGGCTACTGGTGTAACGCCAAGACGTACCCCACCACCTGTCGCTGGTGCGGGGCCGAGGTCTTTTTCTTCTCGTGCGACTGCGGCTGCAAGGTGTTCTTTGACAGCCTGGGGCCTCCCTGGCCCATTCACGAGTGTTCTCCGGAGCACCGGTACGCACAGGCCGAGTCGATCCTGGGCAAAGAGGGACTGGCGCGCGCCATGTCCCGCTTTATGATGACCCCGCTGAACTGGGGCCCCGAGTCGGGCGTCGAAGAGCGCTACTCCCAGCAGGTGATCCAGCGGAAGCGTCAGCCGGCCCCTCCCCGCCCCCGATTGGTCCGGCAGGACCCAGCCCCTGGCAGGACCGTCGCTGCGGTTGGCCGCCTCCGCGAGGTCGCGCCGCGCATAGACGTCCATCAGGTCCTGGCGGTCCCGGCGGACTCGGTGATCGGGTTCCAGCTCCTGGGGACGCTCGCCCAGGAAGACCACGCGCGGATCACCCTGCACACCGGCGACCTCAGCAAGGAGGACGGCCAGAGCTACACGTGCCTGGTTCCCCACCGCCTACTGCGAACAGCCGGCGCCGCGCACGGGGACCAGGTGTTCTTTTCCCTGCACGCTCTGGACATCCCAGGCGTCCGGTGCGTCTGGGTGTGCGATGCCATCGAAGGCCTGTAGAGGCGCGAGCCGTCCGCTGCGACGGCCGGAAGGCCCAGAGCGCGGGATCTGACGAGGCCCAAACGTCGCCGAGCCGGGGCGTGGCCATTGACGCGCGCTGGAATCCCCGCTAGAATCGAACAAAGGTTCCAGTCGGGGGCTACCCGGGCCCCCTGTGTTTGCCCATCACTTGCGTTTAAGCGCCTTGTATTGTAAACTAATCATGCACATCGGAGGAGGACCCCATGGCTACAGCCACAGACGGTCGAGCTCAGGCTCTGGATACCGCAGTCAGCCAGATCAAGAAGCGCTTTGGTGAGGGCGCGATCATGAAGTTGGGCGATTCGACGAGCATGAACGTCGAAGCGATCCCGACCGGTTGCCTCTCGCTCGATATGGCCCTGGGCATCGGCGGCGTCCCTCGCGGGCGGATCACCGAGATCTATGGGCCCGAGTCTTCGGGCAAGACGACGCTCTGCCAACACATCATCGCCGAGTGCCAGAAGATGGGTGGCGTGGCTGCCTTTGTGGATGTGGAGCACGCGCTGGACCCCGCTTACGCGGCCAAGTGCGGCGTGAACGTGGACGACCTCTACATCTCCCAGCCCGACACGGGCGAGCAGGGCCTGGAAATCACCGAGGCCCTGGTGCGCTCTGGCGCCGTCGACGTGATCGTGGTGGATTCGGTTGCCGCCCTGGTTCCCCAGGCCGAGATCGAGGGGGACATGGGCGACGCCCACATGGGACTGCAGGCGCGACTCATGTCGCAGGCCCTGCGCAAGCTGACGGGGGCCGTCAAGCGTTCGAACGCGGCGCTGATCTTTACGAACCAGTTGCGCATGAAGATCGGGGTGCTCTTTGGCAACCCCGAGACCACCAGCGGCGGCAACGCGCTCAAGTTCTACGCCGCCGTGCGGATGGACATGCGCCCGATGGAGAGCCTCAAACAGCGGGGCGACGTCATCGGCAAGCGCGTGCGCGTGCGGGTCAAAAAGAACAAGGTTGCTCCTCCGTTCCGGGTGGCTGAGTTTGATATCATGTTCGACCGAGGCATTTCCAAGGAAGGCAGCCTCGTAGATGTAGGCGTCGATTCCGGCATCATCGACAAGCGCGGTTCGTTCTACTCGTATGGTGATATGCGGCTCGGGCAGGGACGCGAGAACACCAAGCAGTTCCTGTCAGAGAATCCCGAGGTCGCGACCCAGATAGAAGCAGACGTACGCGGTGTGCTCAAGGTGGCTCCCACGGCCTCCGCAGACTCGGAGGAGGCTGAGCAAGAGGAAGTGGGAGATACCGCGATGTCCGACGAATCCTAGAACCTACGATCTGCGAGACAGGTCTACGGGATAGGTGCCTCGTTCCATTCGAGGCCCCAGCCAGTACCGATGGCCATTACGTTTCAGCGTGACACAGGCGAGGGGTAACCGTTTCGTCTGACCGTTCGTGGATACTCGGGAGCCGGTGGCTCTTGCTCTATCAACCGAGAACGCGCCGGACCGGAGAGGCGTCTCCGCAAGAGGATCCGGAGTGGGTTGTTGTACTCCCGAGCGACCTGTCGTCTGCGCTGATAACCAACCGTCGGATGCGAGAGAAGGCATTCCCTCGCATTATTGGGCTGTGGCACGCGCCACAGCCCTTCTTGTTATCTGGGCAGGGGCGCATAAAGACGGATCATGCCAACAATCACGGCGCTCGTTCCACAAAAGAGACGGCGCGACAGGACGAACGTGTTCCTGGACGACGAGTTCGCGTGCGGCCTGAGCAACGTGCTGGCGGCGGAACTCCGCGTGGGGCAGGAACTCACCGCGGAGGACCTGGCCCGCTTGCAGGCCCGCGACGCCGTGGAGAAAGCGTATTTTCGCACGTTGAACTACCTTTCCTATCGGCCGCGCAGCGAAAGCGAGATCGCGCGGTACCTGATCGGAAAGGAGATGACGCAGGACGTCGTCGACCAGGTGCTGGCCCGCCTGCGGCGGGCAGGGCTGGTCGATGATGCACAGTTTGCAGAGTTCTGGGTGCAGAGCCGAGAATCCCACCGGCCACGTGGTCGCTGGGCCCTCAAGCGCGAGTTGCGCGCCAAGGGCGTGGCGCAGGAGGTGGTCGAGGAGGCCATCTCTGATGTGGATGAGGAGGGCGGAGCCATGCGGGTCGCCCGCAAGGCGCTGCCACACCTCGTCCACCTGGAGCGGGACGTATTCTACCGCCGGCTGCTCGGCCGCCTGCAACGTCGCGGGTTCGGCTATGGGATCTGCCGCCGCGTCACCGACATCCTGTGGGATGAGGTGCACGGGGAAGGCTCTGACTCGGAACAACGGGCCTGGCCCGATGATGAATAGATGAAGAAAGGAAAGCGAAACCATGTTGCCCCCAACCTACTGGATACCTATCGGCCTGGTGATGGCGATCGTGGGCTTTGCCGTCGGCTACTTTTTGCGCACCCGGCTGATCGGCCGACGGGTCTCGGCCATAGAGGAGGACGCGGAACGACGGATGACCGAGGCGCGTGCCGAGGCCATGCAGATCGAACTGGAGGCCCGAGACAAGGCGCTGGCCCTGCAGCGCGAGACGGAAGTGGATATCAAGCAGCGCACCCAGGAGCTGAGCCGCCAGGAGAACCGCTTGCAGCAGCGGCGCGAGAGCCTGGACCAGCGAATGGACGCGATGGAGGCCCGCGAGCGCAAGATCGAGGAGCGCCGCCGGGCCCAGGAGAAACGCCAGGCCGAGCTGGATAACGCCTGGCAGCTGCACCTGGCCGAGTTGGAGCGCATCTCCGGCCTGACCCGCGAGGAGGCCAAGGAGGTGCTGCTGGACCGCGTGCGCGATGAGGCCCGGGTCGATTCCGCCCGCATCATCCGCGAGATCGAGTCGCAGGCCCGCGAGGAGGCGGAGCGCAAGGCCCGCGAGATCGTCACCACCGCCATCCAGCGCATCGCCACCGACCAGGTGGCCGAGACCACCGTCTCCACGGTGGAACTCCCCTCCGACGACATGAAGGGCCGCATCATCGGGCGCGGCGGGCGCAACATCCGCGCCATCGAGAACGTCACCGGTGTCGACCTGGTGATCGACGATACGCCCGAGGCGGTGCTCCTCTCCTCGTTCGACCCCGTCCGCCGCGAGGTGGCCCGCATCGCCCTGGAGCGGCTGATCATGGACGGCCGCATCCACCCCGCTCGCATCGAGGGGATGGTGGAAAAGGCCCGCTCGGAGGTCGACCAGACCATCCGCGAGGCGGGCGAACAGGCCGCGCTGGATCTCGGCATCCACGGGTTGCCGGCGGATATCATCCGGCTCCTCGGGCGCCTGCGCTACCGGACGTCATACGGCCAGAACGTTCTCCAGCACTCCATGGAGGCGGCCCAACTGTGCGCCATCATGGCCGCCGAGGTGGGCGCGAACGTGGAGATGGCCAAGATGGCCGGGTTGCTGCACGACATCGGCAAGGCCGTCGACCACGAGGTGGACGGGCCGCACGCCCTGATCGGCGAGGAGATCGCCCGGCGGCAGGGCCTCTCGGAGGCCATCTGCAACGCCATCGGCAGCCACCACGCCGAGGAGGAACAGCAGACCCTCGAGGCGGTGCTCGTCCAGGTGGCCGACGCCATCTCGGCGGCCCGGCCGGGGGCGCGCCGCGAAAGCCTGGAGACATACATCAAGCGCATCAAGTCGCTGGAGCAGGTGGCCAACTCCTTTGAGGGGGTGGAGACCTCCTACGCGATCCAGGCCGGGCGCGAGGTGCGCATCATCGTCAAGCCCGATGAGGTGGACGATCTGGCCGCGATGACCCTGTCGCGCGAGATCGCCAAAAAGGTGGAGGAGAACCTCCAGTATCCGGGCCAGATTCGGATCACCGTCATCCGCGAGACACGAGCAACGGAATACGCCAAATAGTCAGGCATCGGACCAGGAACCAGGGACCATTCTCGGAGCCACCCATACCGCGCCGCTACGACGACCGCGAAGCACTGGTTCGCACCGGCCCGGTACGCCCCGGGCCGCGATGCTAGGGATGTGGCGAGAGAGAGAAGGTCTCACATGGAAGTTCTGAAGGTATCGAGCAAGTCTCGGGCCACCGCGGTGGCCGGCGCCATTGCAGGGGTGATACGCGAACACGGCCGCGCAGAAGTGCAGGCCATCGGCGCCGGCGCCGTGAACCAGGCCACCAAGGCGGTGGCCATCGCACGCTCCTATCTGGCGCTGGATGGCATCGACGCCATCTGCATCCCGGCCTTCGCCGACGTCGAGATCGACAACCAGGAGCGAACGGCCATCAAGTTGATCGTCGAGCCCCGGTGAACAGCGCGCATTCCAGTACCATCGTCGACCTGCACATCCATACGACGGCCTCCGACGGCGTGCACACGGCGCAGGAGGTCGTGGACCTGGCGCTGCGGGCCGGGCTGCGGGTGATGGCCATCACCGACCACGACACGCTGGCTGCCCTGCCGGCGGCGTTGGACGCTGCCTCCGGCAGGATCCAGATGATCCCGGGGGTGGAGATCTCCTGCGAGGGTCCGCGCGGCGAAGTGCACCTCCTGGCCTACTACATCGACCGGGAGAACGTCCCGCTGCGCGAGGCGCTGGCGCGCTCGCAGCATGCCCGCATCGGGCGGGCCCGGGCCGTACTGGAGCGCCTGCGAGGCCTGGGCATCGACATCTCCTGGGAGCGGGTGCTCCAGTTGGCCGGCGACGGCGCCATCGGGCGCCCCCACATCGCCGCAGCGTTGACCGAGGCCCAGCACGTGGGCTCGGTGCGCGAGGCGTTCGACCGCTACCTCGCCCAAGACCGGCCGGCGTTCGTCGCGCGGGCCAAGCTCTCGCCGGAGGAGGCGATCCGCCTGGCGCGCCAGGCGGGTGGGGTGCCGGTGCTGGCCCACCCCTGGGGCCAGGAGGAGATGGTGCCGGCGCTGGCGCGCGCAGGGTTGGCGGGGTTGGAAGCCTACTATACCGGCTATAGCGATCAGGTGGTGAGTGGTCTCGTGGCGCTGGCCAAGCGGCACCGGCTGATCACCACCGGCGGGAGCGACTTTCACGGCCAAGCGGTGATCCCCGAGCGGCGCATGGGGGATGCGCGGGTGCCGATGCATTGCGTCCGCGCGCTAGAGCGGGAGCGGGAACGGATCCGGGCCGAGGCGTAGACCGACCACCTATTGGGGCACGCGCCCCAATAGGTGGTCGCTTTCGTTGATCAGCCGTCGCTGGACGGGGCGCCGTCCGACCGGTTGCGGCTGCGACGCGGGCGCGAACGGCGTCGGGAGCGCGGGCGACGCTCCTGCGAGGAGCCCTCGCTGCCACCGCGATCGCGGCTCTCGGCTTGGCGCGACTCGTCCGGTCGCGATTCTGCGCGCCGCTGAGCGTTCTCCGAGTTGCCATCACCGCCCTCGGCTCGCGGCGACCGCCGACGAGAACGAGGCCGGCGGCGAGAGCGCCGCTTGCGCTGCTGCCCCTCTTCCTCCCCGGTCTGTTGCCCGGCGTCGGCCTGCGCCTCGGGCCCCGTACCCGTTCGCTGTCCCCTGGATCGGGGCGAACGCTGCCTGGGCGCGCCCTTGCCCGTCCCCCCGTTGTCCGAACCGGGATCGCCGGACGGCGCGGAGACCGAAGCACTCAGGGCGCTCTCCTGGGCCGGGGTGAGGCTCGGCTGCCCCGGATCCAACTCGATCGGCGCGTCGCCGGCCACCTGATCGGCGGTCATATCCACCGTCGAACCATCGTCCATCAGGATGGTGACCGTCTCGCGGAGGACGCTGATGCGCACCACCTTGCCCTGGCCGATGGGCGTGTCGATGCGCTTGCCGACCCTGGGGAACCGGCCCTTGATGGCCTTGTAGTATTCGTTCTCGTACCCCAGGCAACAGAGAAGACGCCCACACTGCCCAGAGATCTCCATGGGGCTGAGGGGCAGGTCCTGCTGCTTGGCCATGCGAATGGAGACGGGAGAAAAGTCGGTGAGCCACGTCTTGCAGCACAGCGGCCGGCCACACTTGCCCAGCCCCCCGACGATGCGGGCCTCGTCACGCACGCCGATCTGGCGAAGCTCGATGCGCGTGCGAAAGTGGCGGGCCAGCTCGCGCACCAGGTCGCGAAAGTCCACGCGCTCCTCGGCGGTGAAAAAGAAGGTCAGCCGCGAGCCGTCAAAAGCGTACTCGGCGCTGACGATCTTCATCTCCAGCCCCATGCGCGCCACGTGCGAGCGGCACGTCTCGGCAGCCTCGTCTTCCTTGGCCCGGTAAAGCTGGGCGTCCAGCAGGTCGGCGGTGGTGGCCCGGCGCACGACGGGTTTGAGGTCGCCGACGAGGTCCTTGCCGTCCACCTCCTGGAGGCCAACGGCCACCTCGCCCAGCTCCACACCGCGGGCCGTTTCCACCACCACGTGATCGTCCACCTGGAGGTCCTGTTCGTTCCCCGGGGAAAAGTGGTACACCTTGCCGACTCCGCGGAATCGGACACCACAAACAAGCGGCATGGAATGCCGTCCTCTCTCTACGCGCGGGCCGGCCGCAGGGTGGGCCAACCCAGGAACAACACTTCGAGCACCAGGCGCGGCTGGGCATTCTGCTCCAGCTGCTGGAGCGCTTCGTCGATGCGGCGCGCGGCCAGTGCAGCGGCGCGCATGTCGCAGGCGGCCGCCTGCGCGGCCAGCACCTCGCCATAGTCCACGTTGGACGCCAGCCCCTCACAGCCAGAGGCGACCAGTAGCACATCGCGCCACCACGTCTGCCACAGGCGGAGCAGATCCTCCAGCCCCTCATCATCCTTGGCCAGTCGCTCGGCGGCCATGATCCGCGCCGCCCGTCCTTGCCCGAGGATCTCCTGCAGGAGATCCAGGCGCTTCGCGCGCTCATCGAGCACCGCAGCGTCCTCGGCTGCGCGGATCGCCCAGCCCACCCGGCCGCCGGCCACCCGCGCCACGAGCGCCGCCCGCTCCTCGGCCACCTGCCAGCGCTCCATCAGGGCGCGCTGGATCTCGTCACGGGCCACGGCGCGCATGGGCAACACCTGGCAGCGCGACACGACGGTCGGCAGCAGCAGGCTAGCGTCAGTGGCCGTCAGGATGATGACGGCGCGAGACGGGGGCTCCTCGAGGGTCTTGAGAAGCGCATTGGCGGCCTCGACGGTGGCGGTCTGGAAATCGGTCACGATGGCCACCCGCCAGCGCCCCTCGTACGGGGAAAGGGACAGATCGTGCTGCACGGCGCGGATCTGGGCGATCTTGAGGTGGCCGTCCTCCGGAGACACCATGCTGACGTCGGGATGCGCGTCAGAGGCCACGCGCGAACACGCCGCACACCGGCCACAGGGCGGCTGCGGAGCGCGGCAATGCAGCATGGCAGCCATCTGCCTGGCGAGGTGCCGTTTGCCGATGCCCTCGGGGCCGGTCAACAGATAGGTGTGGGCGACGCGCCCGGTCTGGGCCGCTCGGGTAAAGAGCGCCACGGCCCAATCGTGGCCTATTGTCTGCCACATCTGCAGATTGGTGCTGCTATCCCTTGGAGACGGTTGCATGTTACCGGTTATTCTACCATGAGAGGGGGAGGCGAACAAACTTCGGGGAGATCAGGGGGAGCGGCGGCGGCTTCGGGGACACTCCAGGGGACCTCCCGGTGGCGCCTGCGCCACCGGGAGACGTAGGGCCTACCTTCCGAACATCTTGCCGGCGCCCTTGAGCAGGTCGCCGCCCTCCTTGCTGACGTCCTCACCGGACGCCACGCGGTCGATGAGGCCGGAGACCTGTGAGGGCAGGCGCTCCTTCATGAAGCCCAGGATGACATCGACTGCCTGCCGGGCCTGGCTCTCAGCGATGCCCGTCTTCTGCGAGACCATCTGCACCAGTTGATCCACGACAACCCTCCTCTTCCTGCCGAACACTCCGTTGTACGCGGCGACCAGGTGGTTGTGGTGGGGCATCATGATGCAGCAAAGCAAGCGTGGTATCCCGGCGCCTCGATCCCAGTGTAGCCGAGCCGGCATAATGGGTCAAGCGTCAACCTGCCCTCACGTCGTGAGGGAGGGGCGCCCTGCGCCGCCACCCGGGCAGCCGCCAGCCGCCCTCACCG
>JAAZBQ010000725.1 GCA_012513725.1 Chloroflexota bacterium | reverse complement strand
TGTCCAGCGCGCCGGTCTCCTCCAGCGCTTCCAGCAGGCGCCCCACCTGATAGTCCACGAACGAGATGCAGGCGTAATAGTGCGCTTTCATCACCCGCAGCAAGTTGTCGTCGATGCCGTTATCCCGATACTTGTACCGGTTCTGGTGCCGGTTCATGTAGGTCCACAGCGCCTCGGATTGCGGCGGTCGCTTGGGCAGGGGCATCAGGGGGCCGCGGTACAGCTTGTTCCAGGGCGTGGGCGGCGAAAAGGGCGGGTGCGGGTGGATGTACGAGGAAAAGAGAAGGAACGGCCGGTCGCCCTCCGCCTCGGCGTGCTCGCGCAGGAACGCCACCGAGCGGTCGCCGACCCACTGGGTGGCGTGCAGCCGCGCCGGCACCTGGGAGACCTGGGGGATGTAATACATCTCCCCCCGGGGGCCCATGGGGTCCAGGACGTGGCCATAGCCGTTGGCCTGCAGGTAGGGGAGGTAGTCATCGTCCTCGACCCTGCGCAGGAGCTCCTCCTGCCGCTCCCGCGTCTCAAAGCCCCGCAGCGCCTGGCTATCCGGCGTAAAGTGCATCTTGCCCACGCCGTGGGTCCGATAGCCCGCGTCGGTCAGGAGGCTCATGAGCGTCGGCCGGTCGGTGGGCATGGGATCCGCGTTGTCGGTGCAGCCCGTGCGGTGGGGGTACTGCCCGTGGATCAGCGAGCAGCGCGCCGAGACGCACACCGGCGAGGCGGTAAAGGCGTTGGAGAACAACACGCCCTCCCGAGCCAAGCGGTCCAGGTTCGGGGTCTTGATCACCGGGTTGCCCCCAGCGTGGATGGTGTCCCAGCGCTGCTGGTCGGCAAAGAGGAGCAGGATGTTCGGTCTGGGCATGTTGTACTCCTTCCTTCCCGGAAGCCTCCCCTTCCCGGAAGGTGCCTTGCCTTCCGGGAAGGTTCCGGAGAAACCCCGCGCCTGCAAAGAACCTTCCCGCAAGCCTCATCCTTCCCGGAAGGTGCCTTGCCTTCCGGGAAGGTTCCGGAGAAACCGCGCGCCTACCAAGAACCTTCCCGGAAGCGAAGCCAGCTTCCGGGAAGGAAGAGCCTCACGCCAGCCGCAGCGTCACGATCTTCTTGGAGCCTAGCGTCACCGGCACCGCGCCCCCGCGGATCGGCTGCGCCTCGCCCAAGGGCCGGCTCTCCAGGTCCACCGGGACGTACGATGTCGGCGCCGCGTCCCCGGAGGCCGAGTCCCCCAGGCGCAAGAGCGCCTTGGCCCGCTCGTCGCTCGGGTTGTAGACGCGCACCTCGAGGGCGCCCTCCACTCGGCGGGCGCTGGTGAGCAGCGCGCCGCCGCTAATCTCCAAGAAGCCGGCCTCGGGCGGCAGGCTTCCGCCGACATCCTGGCCGGCGACGTCGGCAGCGCGCAACGCTACGTCGCGCAGCCCGGCCGCCAGTTGCTGGCCGGTCAGCGTCAGGCGCACCCGGTCGGGCGCCGCGGCCAGCGGCACGATCCAGTAGCGGAAGCGATGTTCGCCCAGGAGTTGCCCCTCGGGCTCGCCGTCGGTCATCACGGTGCGCCGGGTGGCGCGCAGGAGGGTCAGGGCGATGGGTCGCTCGGGCAGGTCGCGCACGGCGGATTCCATCAGCCCCTCGCTGATGATCGCCAAGCCCCGCTCGTCGCCGTAGACGGCCGTCCACGACTGCTGCGGCTTGGTCTCCACCTCCAGCTCGCGGTACGCGTGGTTGTCGGCGCGGAGGGCGATGGGGCGCTCGACGACGTCGTAGGGGCTGTCGG
>JAAZBQ010000724.1 GCA_012513725.1 Chloroflexota bacterium | reverse complement strand
CTACCGTGGGAGACAGAGCAGTCTGGGCTCTTGGTCAACCAAGAGAGGAGGCGGCTCTGACGTAAGCAGGACAGGGTGTGATACTGGGCGCAAAAGCGGCAGCAAGGCTGCCGCAGCCCATAAAAGAGCACGGCGACTTGAGGTGGTCAGTGGGGGCCGAGGAGTAGCGACGTCTCGTACCTCCGCCGGGCGGGATCGTAGGCCTCCTCCAGGGCCAGGATCCGGCGGGGGCCATCGGCCGCGACGGCGTGGGGCGGGCAGTCGACGGTCACCGTATCCCACACCTCCAGATCCGGGCGGAGGGGCACCACCACGCGATCTCCGGCCGCCTCTAGCCCGGCCAGGGCCACCAGGTGCTCTGCCAGGTCCCCGGCCAGGGGCAGCGACGTCGCCCGGCGATCGATCATAGTCCGCAGGAACGAGAGCCCCACGCCCATGGTCCCCTCGCCCGGAGGAGAGGCCGCCGCCACGCCCTCGCCGAACACCCGCCAGCCGGTGGCCTCGGGGAGGCCAACGCCGAACGCGCCCTCCAGCACCTCGCCCCCCGCGCCGATCTCGGCCGGGCCCGGGGTGTACCCCTCCAGCACCCGGGCCTGCACCGTCCCCGCCCCGTCGCACCAGGCCACCGCCCCCGCCAGCCCCAGGAGCGCCGCCATCCCCGCCGCGGCGGCCTCGCCGGCGCCCAGGGTGAACCGCTCCAGGGTCCTGCCCAGCGCCGCCTCGCCGCCGTCGGCATAGCCGAGGCCGACCCAGCCGGCGATCTCGGCCAGGAGCGCCCGGATCGACGCCCCCGCCCAGGTGCAGACGTCCGGCGGCCGGTAGCGGGCCAGGAGGGCCAGGCCATCGGCCGCCTCGATCACCAGATCGCCTCCCCGCCGGCCGGCCGTCAGCCTCGCCGAGACGACATAATGGGGCGTCACCGCCGCGGTCTCGTCGCCCGCGGCGGTGCGGTACCCCCGGCGGAGGAGGAGCGACGCCCCCGGCCGCAGCGCCGCGAGCCCGCCGCCCGCCTCCCCGGGCCGGCCTAACGCCTCGCCGATGTTCCTGCTGGTGACCTCCAACCGGGAGCCGGCGCCATCCGCCCGCAGCCGGTAGGCGGCCACCGGCAGGGACGCGATCGTCTGGCCCGCCGGATCGCCGCCCCACAGCGGCGCCCGGCAGACGTTCCCCTCGTACGCCGCATAGATCGCGCCCCCCGCTGGGGCCAGCGTTGCCCGGGCCGCCAGGGTCTGGCCCATGTCCAGGGTGGCCACACGGCAGAAGTGGGGATACTCTGCCGCGTGGAGGATGGCCGTGTGCTCCCAGCGGGCGGTGTCCCCCTCGCCGAGGCGGTCGACGTAGGAGAGGTAGAGGCCGTCGGCCGTGGCGCAGAGGGCAGGATCCCGCACCTGGGAGAACGACGACGCCCCCGCGTTCCCCGCCGGCGCCACCTGGTGGACGGGTCCAAAGGCGCGAGCCGGCTCGTCGTAGGTGGTGGCCACCAGCACACCGTCGAGGCAGGCGGCCAGGAAGTAGCGGTCGGGGTCCGCCGGATCCTGCGCCAGCGCCAGTCCGTCGCACCGGCTAAAGGCGCCGGCGCCAGCCCAGGCCACCTCGGCGGTCCACGCCGGCCCGCCGAGGTCGTCCCGGGTCGTGGCCACGCGGATCTCGCCCGGCCGCGAAAAGGCGCACACCCCGCCCGCCGCCGCGATCCGCACCGGCGTATAGTCCCACGCCCGGCAGGCCGTCGGGGCCGCCCACGTCGCGCCGCCGTCCGCGCTATCCACCCGGGCCAGGGACCCGGCGAGGTTGGGGTAGAACGCCGTGGCGGCCGCCCCATCGACCGCCAGAGCGACGTCCTCGCTGCCGTCGGCGTCGGCGGCGATGGCGCTCCACGCGCCGGGCCAGGCGGCGGGATCGTCCGGCGCCGCGATCCGGGCCGAGCGCACCTGGCTCCCGATCAGGAGGACCCGCAAGAGCCCGTCCCCGGGGGTCGAGGCGAGGTCGGTCCGCCGGGTGGAGGAGGCCCCGGCGACGTGGCGGGTCCAGCGGGAGCGGCGGTCCTCGACGGCGCAGGCCACCGCAGGCCGGCCCCGGCGCGCCGTGGCCGCGGCGAGAAGGGTGGGGGAGATGGCGCGCATGGCTACCTCCTGGGCCCGCGCGGGCCGGGGATCATGCGCTCCCGGGCCGTGCGCCGCAGGTCGTCGAGAAAGGCGTGGAGGCGGCCCATCTGCTCGCCGTCCAACAGGCGGGCCAGCTCGCCGCCGTGCTCCCGGTACTCGCCATCGTCGTAGACGAGGAGCGCGCGATACGTCATCACCCGCGCCGCGGGAAAGCGCCCCGCCGGCCGGTCCAGGATCGCCACCGAGATATCCCCGACGTCGATCAGCCGATGCGGCCGCCGCGGCCGTTGCTTTCGTTGCTGTGACCAGAACATACGAGATCTCCTTTCGTGGGAAAGACGAACGCAGAGACGCAGAGCAGGACGCAGAGACGCAGGGAAGAGCTCAACGCAAAGACGCAAAGGGGCAAAGGCGCAAAGGAAGATGGGGAGGGACGCAGAGGCGCAGAGGGGATAGACCGGTCGGTATAGCGACGCTGCCGGACGCTGGTCTGCCCGTCTCCCGTGGTCGTTCGCGCGTTCGCCATCGTTCAAGATCGTTCAGCACCATGCTTGCCCCCTTCCCGGGACAGAACGACCTATCACTGGCCATCACCCTCCCGATGCCCCCCCCCACCCCTCTGCGCCTCCGCGTCTTCCTCCGCGTCTCTGCGTCCCTCTTCTTTGCGCCTTTGCTCCTTTGCGCCTTGGCGTTGACTTCCTAGTAAGCGCCCAGTACCACGGCGGCTGCGTCGGGCCAGAGGGCCACGAGGACCCGGTCACCGGGGGCCAGGGGCGCGTCGTGGGCCACCCGCAGGATCGCCACGCCCTCCAGCACCCCGGCGCCCCCCTCCAGGCAGACCCGGGCCGTGTGCGCGCCGGCGTCGACGCCCTCCACGGTCCCCCGCATGATCGTCATCCTACACCTCCCCGCCCCAGGCGATCCGGGCATCCTCCGGCGCGCGAAGAGCGTCGTTGGCGGCGGCCAGGACCAGCGCCTGCCGGTAACGCGCCAGCCGGGCCGCAGCCCAGGCGGCGTAGCGGGCCGGCGCGTCGTCGACCGTCACCGCGCCCACCAGCGAGAGGGCCAGCTGCTCGACGGCATAGCCGGCCGCGCCATCCAGCACGATCCCCTCCGCCTCGGGGGGCAGGGTGGTCGCCGTGGCGCCGTCCAGGTCCTCGATCGCGTGCCGGGCCAGGTACCAGACGGCGATATCGTCGGCGCCGTCGCCCTTGGGCGGCGCTTCGACGATGAGCGCCAGCGTCCCATCCGCCGAGAGCCGCCAGGGGACCCCGCAGATCGTCGTGGGGGGCGCGGCGGGGTCGTAGGGATAGATGATGCGGGTGATGGCCACGAGCCCGTCGAGTTCGTCCAGCGCGTAGGAGCGCTCCCCTTCTACGGTGGCGATGACGCCAAAGGCTCGCCGAGGCCACGCCGCGCCCACCTCCCCCAGCGCCCGCCGCAGGTGCGCCGTGAGCTCGGCCTCGCTCCACTCCGCGTTCGCCGCGTCCCGCAGCTCGCCCGCCAGCCGGTCGATCAGTCCTGCTAGGTCCGTCATGTGCTCGCTCCTTTCAAGAACCACGCAGAGGCGCAGAGGGAGAACGCAGGGACGCAGAGGGAAGACGCGGAGGCGCGGAGGGGATTGGATGGGAGATGTCGCCGCTGTGCTTGGCCCAGCGTCTCTGCGTCCCTCTTCCTTTGCGCCTTTGCGTTGAACTCATATTCCCTCTTCCCTGCGTCTCTGCGTCTGCCCTCTGCGTCTCTGCGTAACTCTTCCTAGTTCCCCTCCGCCCGGTTACGCTATCCGGTCTTCGTGGCGGCGGAGGCGGTCGCGGAGGGCGGTCATCTTGGGTCGCGCCACCTTTCGGTCGTAGGTCAGCATCCCGAGCACCGTGGTCAGTACGGCGATCAGGAGCTGGATGGCCAGTTCCAGCCACCACTCGGTCGTCCAGAGGTCCATGGTTTGGGCTCCTTTCGGGAAGAAAAGCGGCAGCGGGGCTGCCGCACTCCATATGGGCGTTACGCGACGTTGTGCTTGTAGAGGGCGCGATAGTCGCCGATGCCCAGGGCATAGATGAACCGCACCTTGATCCGCATTTCGTCGTTGGTGAACATGGCGCCCGACGTCTCGCCGTCGGCCACGAACAGCTCGGGGGTGCGGCCGAACCGGTAGCCGATGCACACGCCCTCCAGTTCCGCCGGATCGGCCGCCGCGGCCCAGTCGGTGGCATCGGTCCATTCGGGCACCACCAGCACGCTGTCTTCCGAGCGCTTCAGGACGTTGCGGTAGGCCGCCGTATCCACCGGCGCCACGTCGGAGGTAAAGATCTCCAGCGCCGCCTTTTCCAGATCGATCGGCACCAGGCAGTAGCGGGGCCGCACCCCCAGGCGCTTGCCGCTGACCGCCTCCTGCTGCTTGAACATGGCCGCCACGGTGGCCTGCCAGGCGTTCCCGCTCAGGGCGGTGGTCCCCAGGTTGCCGTGGCCCGCGGCGTCAAAGAGCGCCACGCCGTCGGAGAGGAGCGGCCCCACGCCGGCGTTTGCCGTGAACAGCCCCGCCACCCCGGCGCTCAGGGTCCGGTAGGCCGCGTGGGCCAGGCGGCGGGGGATGGCCCGCACCGCGGCGACGTCGTCCCGGTCGATCATCTCCAGCGTCAGCCCGATATAGTTGCCGCGCTTGACGAACGCCGAGGTCTCGACGTGGTCGCCGTAGGCCTTTTCCACGTACGGGCCGCCCTCGGCGACGGCGTCCAGGTCGCTGAACCCGCCGACGCTGATCCAGCGCACGTCGTTCAGCGTGGGGAAATCCTCCTCGTAGGCGATCGGCGCCCACCAGCGGGGCCGCGCCTCGAACTGCCGCAGGAGGACCTTGTTCAGCGCGTTCGCCACCACCTGCGACATGGTGGTGGTGTTCGCGTTGGCCAGGGTCACCCGCTCGCCCCGGAACACCCCGTGGCGCTCCCAGTCGCCCGTGATCAGGTCGTACGCCTCGCGGATCCCCGAGAGCCGGGGGATGTCGGCGTGGCGCCCCTCGAGGGGCAGGCCCATGAGGCGCTCCACGGCGAGGGACACCCGGTCCATCGGCGCCAGCACGTCGCTCACCCGCCCGAGCCCCCGGATGCTGGCCTGGGCCGCGGTGCGGGCATAGGCCTCCCGGTAGACGCCGATCAGCTCCTCCACTCCCGCGCGATCCG
>JAAZBQ010000098.1 GCA_012513725.1 Chloroflexota bacterium | reverse complement strand
GAGGGGAGGCGCGCGTGAACCTGCGCCGCCTGCAGGCCCCGTGGAAGCGCCGCCGGCCGAGATTCCTCGGCGGCGCGGCGCTGGTTGTCGCGCTGGCCCTGGTGCCCCTGCTGATCCGCTCGCCCTACGCACTGAGCACGCTGGTGCTCATCGGCATCTATACCACCGTCACCATCGGCCTCTGCCTCCTGATGGGGGTCGCCGGGCAGATCTCCCTGGGCCAGGCGGCCTTCTACGGCCTGGGAGCCTACGGGTCGGCGATCCTGACCACGCGCTACGGCTGGTCGCCCTGGCTGGCCATGGTGGGCGCGGCGGTGATGGCCGGCCTGGTCGCCCACCTCATCGGCACGCCGATCTTTCGCCTCCGCGGGCACTATTTGGCCATGGGCACCCTGGCGTTCGGCGCCGTGGCCCACATCGTGATGGTCGAGTGGCGAGAGGTCACCGGCGGGCCCACCGGCCTCCCGGGGATCCCCCGCTTGACCCTGGGCAGCATGGTCCTCCGCGACGAGCGCACCTACTACTACCTGGTGTGGGCCGTGGCGCTGGTGGGGCTGGTGGTGGCGTTGAACATCGTGGGCTCGCGGGTGGGCCGGGCGCTGCGGGCCATCCGCGATAGCGAGCCCGCCGCCGAGAGCCTGGGCATCGAGGTGGCCCGGTTCAAGTCGCTGATCCTGGTGACCAGCGCCGTCTATGCCAGCGTGGCGGGCAGCCTGTACGCCCACTATACGACCTTTGTGAACCCCGCGGCGTTCGATTTCGACGTCTCGGTGCGGCTGGTGCTGATGGCCGCGGTGGGCGGGCTGGGGTCGATCTGGGGCGCGCCCCTCGGCGCGGCGGCGATCATGCTCCTGAGCCTTGTCCTCCGGGAGGTGGCGCCCCTCCTGACGGCGCAACCCGCGGGAGAATACGAGATGATCGCCTACGGCGCGCTCCTGGTGGTCATCATGCTCTTCCTGCCCCAGGGCCTCGCGGGAATGCGGATGCCGCGGAACCTACCACGGATTCCACGGATAAACGGATGAAACAGATAAGAGGAGCATCTACCACGGATGACACGGATGGACGGATGGAACGGATAAAGAGGAAAAGTAGACGGGATGTTGCTCTAGACCCGAGCATGCCGGGCATGCCCCTGGAAGCCCAGTATCCCATCCTCTCTTATCCGTGTCATCCGTCCATCCGTGTCATCCGTGGTAGATTCCTCTTCGATAGAGCGGAGGGCGCGCGTGGGGAGTGAGGCGGCCGTGATCATGGAGGTCGAGCGCGTCAGCAAGCGCTTTGGCGGCGTGACGGCGCTGGACGACGTCTCGTTCGGCGTGCGCGAGGGCCAGATCACGGCCCTCATCGGCCCCAACGGCGCGGGCAAGACGACGCTCCTGAGCATCATCGCCGGGGCGCTGCCCCCCACGGCGGGCGAGGTGCGCTACCGCGCCAAACGGCTGAACGGTCGCTCGGCCGAGGAGCGGGTGCGGCTGGGGATCGTGCGGACGTTCCAGCAGGCCCATATCTTTGGGGGGATGACTGTCCTGGAGAACGTCATGGTCGGCTGCCACCTGCGGGGGCGGACGGGCCTGTTGGAGGCGGCCCTGCGCCACCCTCGCGCCCGCCGCGAGGAGGAGGACGTCTACCTCGACGCGGTGCGGTTTGTGAACTATGTCGGCCTGGGCCCCCGGTCGGGGGACGCGGCCTCTACCCTCCCGTTCGGGCAACAGCGGCTGCTGGCCATCGCCCGGGCGCTGGCGTGCGATCCCCGGGTGCTGCTCCTCGATGAGCCGGGCGCCGGCCTGAACCGCATGGAAAAGAACGACCTCGCCGACCTGATCGGCCGAATCCAGGAGATGGGGGTGACGATCATCCTCGTGGAGCACGACATGGAGCTGGTGATGCGCCTGGCCGACTGGGTGGTGGTGCTGAACCATGGCGCGCGCCTGGCCCAGGGGCTGCCCGACGAGGTGCGCCGCAACCGGGCCGTGGTGGAGGCCTACCTCGGCGCGGGAGACGACGATGACTGATGGGCCCACCCTGGGGGTGCGCGACCTCAGCGTCCACTATGGCCGGGTGCAGGCGGTGCGCCGGGCGACGCTCGAGGTGCGCCCGGGCGAGATCGTGGCCCTCTTGGGGGCCAACG
>JAAZBQ010000723.1 GCA_012513725.1 Chloroflexota bacterium | reverse complement strand
CGGCTGCGGACGAGGACCCGCGCGCGAGTCCTGTGGCACCGGCCCACGGGCCGGGCGTCCGCCATTATCCCCCGGCATACCGGGCCGCGCAAACAGGAGGTGTGGGGGCACACCACGGGGGG
Organism: Chloroflexota bacterium; assembly: GCA_012513725.1. GTDB lineage: Bacteria > Chloroflexota > Anaerolineae > UBA1429 > UBA1429 > JAAZBQ01. The sequence goes on along the minus strand of JAAZBQ010000723.1, from coordinate 4,082 downwards.
CCGCCTCCTCGGCGGCCCCCCGTGGTGTGCCGACGTGCTAGCGGGTCACGACGCAAAGAGGTGCGCCGCCAGACGCGTCCAGACCGCCCGGATCCCCGCGGCCACGGGCCCCTCCTCTTCCGTGATGGGTCGGCCCTGGGTCATCAGGGTGATGACCGCCGGATCGTAGGGGAGCCGGCCCAGCAACGGGATGTCCTGGGCAACGCAGTAGCGCTCGACCTCCTGGGTGCGGGCGGCGTTGAGGTCCGCCTTGTTCACCACCACGGCTGCAGGGACGCGAAAGTGCTGCGTCACCTGGAGGATGCGCTCCAGGTCGTGGATGCCCGCCACCGACGGCTCGGTTACCAGCAGCGCCAGATCGATCCCCGAGACCGCTGCGATCACGGGACAGCCGATTCCCGGCGGGCCATCGACAATGGCCAGGTCCGCCTTGCCCTCGGTGCCCCGGGCCAACGTCTCCTGTCGGAGGAGCGTCACCAGCTTGCCCGAGTTCTCCTGCCCGGCAAAGAGGTGGGCGTGGAGGAGCGGGCCAAACCGCGTCTCCGAGGCGAACCACCTGCCGGAGTGGCGGTCGCTCAGCACGATCGCCGCCTCCGGGCAGACATAGTAGCAGGCGGCGCAGCCCTCGCAGGCGCCGGCATCGATCCGGTAGAGATGCCCGTTCTCGCTGCCCTGGCCAGGATCTGGCAGGACAGCACCGAACCGACAGGCTTCGGCGCACCGTCCGCAGCCGATGCAGGCCGTTGCGTCGATGGCGGCCAGTTCTCCGGACACGAACTCGTGGGTTTCCAAGAGGTTGGGCGATAGCACCAACTCGAGGTTCGCTGCGTCCACATCGGCATCCGCCAGCATCAGCCGGCGCTCGGCCGAGGCGAGATGGGCCAGGCCCGCTGCAACCGTCGTCTTGCCCGTGCCCCCTTTGCCGCTGAGAATCACCATCTGTTTCATCGGGGGCCGCCCTCCTGCACCGCAGCGTGCTCTGTCGCTAGCCTAGTGAGGTCCTCGTAGAGCGCACGCAGGTGCGGGCCGTACTCGGGCAGCGCCTCATCCAGGGGAATGCCGTCCGAGTAGGCCACGGCGATCCGTTGGTCCAGGGGGATGCGCAGGAGGATGGGGATGCCCTCCGCCTCGCAGTACGCGTCCACCCCGTCGTCGCCAACGCCGTCACGGTTGATGACGACGCCGACCGGCATGCCCAGCTCGCCCCGGGCCACGTCGACGGCGATCCGCAGGTCGTGTAGGCCAAACGGCGTGGGCTCGGTCACCAACAGCGCGACGTCCGCGCCTCGCAGCGCGGCCACCATCGGGCACGAGGTACCCGGCGGGGCATCGAGGATCGCCGTGGGGCGGCGGCCGTCTTCCGACGGCAGCACGTCGCGGAGATCGCGGATGACGGGTACCGCCATCGCCTCGCCGATGTGCATGATGCCGTGGGCAAAATGGAGGGCGCCCGAGCGCCCCCACTCGATGATGCCCATCTCGCGCGGCACCTCGCGGATCGCCCCCGCGGGGCAGTTGGTGGCACAGCTGCCACAGCCGTGACACAGCTGCGGGAAGACCAGCACCCGCTCGCCGACGACGGCAATGGCGTTATAGCGACACACCGACGCGCAGCGTCCGCAATGGGTGCAGAGGGACTCGTCTACCTCGGGAATCCACTGACGGACGCTATGACGGCCCTCGATGGTGGGAGCGAGGAACAGGGCCGCGTTGGGCGCCTCGACGTCGCAGTCGAGGAGCCACACGTCGTTCCCTGCCTCGGATTGGGCCAGGCTGCGGGCCAGGGAGACGGCCACAGTCGTCTTGCCGGTGCCCCCTTTGCCGCTCGCTACTGCAATGATCATGGTCAAACTCCTGCGCGGGGCGATCGCGTCCCGCCACATGCTATCTCGTGAGAGCATCAACGCGTCTACTGATCGGTCCCGTCGTCCAGGCGCTTGATCGCCTTGTCGAGTTGCTGGTTCAGCATCTCGACCTCCTCGCGTAGGCGGCCGATCTCGTCCTGCTCCACCTCTTGCGAGTCTACGTCGTGGCCATGGGCCGCGCTCTCGGTACACGACTCGGCGCCGCGCAGGGCGCCGCCGAGATAGGCTTCCAGGGCGTGGCGCACGGTGCCGGCCGCGCCGGTCACCGGCTCGATGCCGTACTGCTGGAAGAACATGATGGCGCGCCCGCCCATGCCGCCCGTCAGCATGACGTCGGCGCCCAGCGAGTGGACAAAGCCGGGCACCTGGCCGGGCTGGTGGTTGGGGTAAAAGGGGTTCGCGGCGAACTCGAGGGAGCGAATGTCGCGCCCCTCGACCTCGGCCACCGCAAAGTACGGGCAGCGGCCAAAGTGCGGGCTGCAGACGCTGTCCAGCCCATTGCTGTCATCCACGGAAACGGCGATGCGCATCTCTCATCCTCCCTGTGTTAGCCGGTCGATCCGGTCCATGATATCCGCCAGTTGCTTGCGCACCTCGCGCGCCTCGGCGCGCAGGCTCTGGATCTCTGCCTCGCGCTCCGTCTGGGCCGAGGCGACGGGGGCCAACGTCCGCACGCCGCTGTGGTCGGCGACGGTCCCCTCCGGCGCATCCCGCAGGCTGCCCCCACGGAATGCCTCCACGGCGTCGCGCACCGTGCCGCCGTCGAATGGGTACACGCGGACACCCGCGGCGCGCAGCACTTCGAACGCATTGGGCCCCACGTTGCCCGTTATCACGGCCTGCGCCCCGCGCTCAACCACTCCCTGAGCGGCCTGGACGCCGGCGCCCCCCGAGGCGCCCTGGGCGGCGTTGGGCACCGATTCGCACGCCCACGTGTCGGTGTCGACAAAGACCATGCACGGACAGCGGCCAAAGATGGTGCTCGTGCGCGCCTCCAGGCCCGCTCCCTCGGCGCTAACAGCAATCTTCACACTCGATGCTCCTCTGGATGTGCGCCGGGCAGACAGGCCTGCGCCGGCGCGGCGTATGGATACACTGGGAAGAGTCGGGCAACGTGGCAGGCTAGAAGCGCCTACGCCCGAACGGCCCCAAGAAGCGCCGGCGACCCAACGACCGACCAACGCCGGCGGGCCGGCGGCCCGAGCGCAGAAAGGACCTGCCGCCACGCCACAGCCCCCGACCGACGCGAGCCACGGTGTTCACACACCGGCCCAATCCCCGGCCCGTGAGCGGCCCGCGGCCGGCCGGTCCTGTACCATCTCTGAACGGCATGTTCGCGCCTCCTACGTATCGAGCCTATGACCCTGTTCCGTCCTCTTGACGGACTTCTGGGAGTAAGTCGTCCTGGGCGCCACCGTTGCCGGGCGCCACATGCTCCTCGTAGGCCGCCAGGAAGCCGTGGAGGATGCGATCCGTCTCGCGGAGTTCCACCACCCAGGCGTCCAGCACGCCGGCGCCCTCGGCCGTGAGCCGGTAGACGCGCCGGGCGGGTCCGGCTGCGGCGTCGGTGTCCCACTCGGACTCGACCAGGCCGGCCTCCTCGAACGCCCGCAGAAGGCGATAGACGAGGCTGGGATCGACGCCCGGCAGGCCCAACCCCTCCAGCCCCTGGGCCAGGTCATAGCCGTAACCCGGCGAACGGTGGAGCAGGTACAGGAGGCAGGGCTCCATGAAGCGTCGCAGGTGCGGGCCGCGTCCGCCGCGCCGACCTCCCGGGCACCCGTACCGTGGCATCAGCACTCCTCGCGCACAACTAAGGACAATTAGTCTCTATGTACGATTGCAGTATAGACCCCGGCAGGTTGCCTGTCAACTCCCGCGTCCCGGCTCACCTCGGAGCGAGCAAAGTGACAGAATGGATGCGGCTCACTACAATGCCGCCGGGCTGTCGTCGCCTTCTCCTGGCGGCGGCATCACTTGGATGCAGAACCCGCCCACACGCACCATTCCCAGGGTTGTAACCTATCCTGCCTCTCGTTCGTCTTTCCACAGAGAGATGCTGATCATGGGGCTAGGTTTCATGGCAGACCACGCGGATCCATCTACAATCGACGCCCTGTTTGAGCAGCTATTCGAAGCCTACCGGCAGCCGATCCTGAACTACCTCTACCGGCTCTTGGGCGATGGGCCACAGGCCGAGGACGTATGCCAGGACGT
>JAAZBQ010000722.1 GCA_012513725.1 Chloroflexota bacterium | reverse complement strand
TACTCGCGCCACAGGAAGCGCTTGGTCACTCCGCAGTCGATCACGTCCCAGGCGAGCGCCTCCTCCGGCGACCGTTGGCGCTCGACATAATCCTCCGGCGCGACACCTTCTGTGTCAAAGGCCGCCCGCCAGACATCCGGCCGGAAGTGCTCGCGCCAGGCATCGAGCCGCGCGCCGTTCCGCCAGGCGCGATGAATGACCCCGCCCAGGCGGCGGTCGCCCCGGGCCAGGATGGCCTCCAGCCAGGTATTGTCCCACTCGGACCAGGACAGCTTAAAGCCGCGCCCCCGGATCCCCTGGCGCAACAGCCCCTGGCGGCGCTCGATATCCTCGTGGGGGGCCAGCCGCGCCCATTGAAAGGGCGTGTGGGGCTTGGGCACAAAGGTCGAGACGCTGACGGTGATGTCCACCGTGCGGCCGCGCACCTCGCGGCCCAGGCGCTGCAGGTCTCGGGCCAGCCTGGCGATCTCCAGCACGTCCTCGTCGGTCTCGGTGGGCAGGCCGATCATGAAATAGAGCTTGATGCGGTTCCACCCGGCGCGGAACGCCGCGCCGGCGGCGTGCAAGAGGTCCTCCTCGGTGACGCCCTTGTTGATGACGTCGCGCAGGCGCTGGGAGCCCGCCTCCGGCGCAAAGGTGAACCCCGTCTTGCGGGTGGACTGAATGCGTTCGGCCAGGCCCACGGAGAACGAGTCGATCCGGAGCGAGGGCAGCGCGACCGAGAGCCCGCCCTCGCCGTGGGCCGCCAGGGCGCCCTCCACCAGGGCGCTGATCCCCGAGTGGTCGCTCGAGGAGAGGGACATCAGCGATACCTCGTGGTAGCCGCTGTGGGCCAGGATCTCGTCGATGGCCGTCAGGGTCTCCTCCACCGGCCGCTCGCGGATGGGCCGGTAGATCATCCCGGCCTGGCAGAACCGGCAGCCGCGGCTGCAGCCGCGCTGGATCTCCACCACCGCCCGGTCGTGGACCGTCTCCATGGTGGGGAGGATCGGCCGGGTGGGCGGGGGACCCAGGGTGGGCAGGATGCGCTTGGTGACCCGCCCTGGGGCGACGGAATCCAGCGGGCGCGTGTCCGCCAGGCGGCCCTCGGGAGTGTAGACGGCCTCGTACAGGCTCGGGACATACACCCCGGCAACGCCCGCCAGGCGCTGCAAGATCTCCCTCCGCCCGCCGGCGCGGCCGGAGTCCTTCCAGGCGGCCACGACGTCCAGGACCTCCAGCAGCACCTCCTCGCCCTCGCCGATGACGAACGCGTCGACGAACCCGGCCAGGGGCTCCGGGTTGTAGGTGCACGATCCGCCGGCGATGACCAGCGGCGCGTCCTCGGCACGCTCTGCGGCCCACACGGGGATGCCCGCGAGGTCCAGCATGTTCAGGACATTCGTATAGTTCAGTTCGTGCTGCAGGCTGAACCCGATGACGTCAAACTCGTCGAGGGTGCGGCGCGTCTCCAGCGACCAGAGGCGCACGCCCTCCTCGCGCATGACGGCCTCCATGTCGTCCCAGG
>JAAZBQ010000721.1 GCA_012513725.1 Chloroflexota bacterium | reverse complement strand
GAGGACGCCAGCGTGGCGGGGTTCGAGCGGCCCTGCCTGGTGCGGGATCCTGACACCGGGCGCTATCGGCTGTACGGCTGTGCGGGGCTCGAGGACGGCTGGGCCATCCTGCGCTGGGATGACGCCGATCACCCCGCAGCGTTCCGGCCCGAGACGGCGCGGCCGGTCTTGCGCGCCGAGGGGCCCGACGACGGGTTTGCCCGGGTCGTCGGTTACAAGGACCCCTACGTCCTGTGGGATGGCGGGCAGTGGCGGATGTTCGTCATCGGCCATGATCGGGTGGAGCGGACCTGGCAGTTCGTGAGCGACGACGGCGAGCGCTGGGAGCCCGCCTCCGAAGAACCGTTCCTGGAGAACGATGGCTGGCACCACTTCTACACGCGGCCGGCCTGCGTTCTGCCGATGGCCGTGGGCTACCTGGTGGTCTATGAGGGCTCGCCAGTCGGCTGGCGGGATCCGGTGTACAACATTGCCACCGGCCTGGCCTACTCGCCCGACCTCGCATCTTATGTCGACCTCACCCCGGCAGAACCTTTGCTGGTAAGCGCCACGCCGGGTGACTATCAGACCTGGCGCTACTCCCACTGGCTGCGGGTGGACGATGAGGTGTACGTGTACTGGGAGGCCGCCCGGGCGAACAACACGAACGAGATCCGCATGGCCTCGTTCTCGACCAGCGACGTAGGGCTGTAGGCGCCGTGCACGTCGTCACTGCCACGAACGTCGAGGCGTTCGCCCACTCGCTGCGGCCGCTCTTGGGCCTGCAGGCGAACCACGCCTTTTGCAGCGCCGTGCGGGGCGATGCGTCATTTGCGCACGCGCTGAGTCAGTGGACCATGATCCTCGGCATGCCGATCGACCACGGCCGAACGCCGGAGGAGGCCGAGGCGGCGCGGGGCGTCGTGCTGCAGCGGTTCGAGGGCGTGTTCCGGCAGCATGCTCCGGCGCAAGATCTCGCTGCCTTTGGGCGGGACGCCGCACCGCTCCTAGATCAGGCCGTCGACCGGTTCCTGGCTCGCTGGCGCTCCGAGCCGCCGGCGGACACGTGGTACGGCTGCTTTCGCTACGGCGTCGAGCGCCAAGCGGGGCTGGTGTCACTCCACTTTTACAACGCCGTGATGCCCGATTCGCCCTTTGCCGACTCCGACGCCCTCGTCGATGACCTGCGCCAGTGCCTCCGGGCCGTCGTCCGAGAGGCGCCAGGGACCGAGCGGGTGCAGTGCGGCTCCTGGGTGAACAACCTGCCCCCGATCCAGGCGATCCTGCCCCGCACGTACATCGAGAGCCTCACGCCGACCGATCCCGACGCCAAGACGGGCCTGGGTTGGTGGGGCCAGTTTGTCACCAACGAGGGGAACCTGAACGCAGAGCGCGCCGAGCACCTGCTGAGCACGGGCGAGTTCCGCTACCCGCGCCTCCTGGGGCGTTGTAGCCTCGCCGAGGCGCTCGCGCACCTGGATTGCTGAGCCGCGTACATACCACGGCACCCAAAGTTCTCGCCGGCAACGCCTTGACAGCGCAGTGCGACGGTGCCATCATGCCAACGATTTGCCCATCCAGCGCCACAGGAGATGCGCCCATGTCCTCCGAGACCGCTTCCCGTCGCAAACCGAACGTCCTGCTGATCGGCATCGACTCGCTGCGGGCCGACCACATGAGCCTCTATGGCTATCCGCGGCTGACCACCCCGCACATGGATCACTTTAGCCGCGGTGGGACGGTGTTCGAGCGCTGCTACAGCCCGCACATCCCGACCACCAGCGGGTACGCCTCGATGTTCACCGGCCGCGACTGCTTTGGCACCCAGGTCGTCGCCCTGCGTCACAAGGGGCCCATGCGTGAGGACGTGCCCACGCTGGCCGAAATCCTCAAGGCGGAGGGGTACAACACCACCTCCGTTGGGTTTGAGGGGAACCCGGCCTCCCGCGGGTTCGACCGCTACCTGAACTTTTCCGGGTGGGGTTCCTGGGAGGAGGGCCGCAGCCCCAAGGCCCAGAACCTGAACGATGTGGCCCTCCCCGAACTCGACCGCCTGGCCGACGAGGACAAGCCGTTCTTCCTGTTCCTCCGGCACATGGATCCCCACGCCCCTTACCTGCCGCCCTACCCCTACGAGCGGGCGTTCTACCACGGCAATGAGTTGGATCCGGCGAACAAGTCCATGGAGCCGGTGATGGCGTTCAAGCCGTTCTGCGACTTTTTTGCCACCTGGATGCCGCCCGGGATCACCGACAAGGATTATGTCATCGCCCAGTATGACGGCGCGGTGGCCTATATGGACGCCGCGATTCGCGCCATCTTTACCGCGCTCGAGGCCCGGGGCATCCTGGACGATACCATCGTGGTGATCAACTCGGACCACGGCGAGACCCTCTACGACCACGAGTGCTATTTCGACCACCATGGCATCTATGATCCGACCCTCCACGTGCCCCTGATCATCCGCTATCCGGGCAAGGTGCCCGCGGGGCTCCGTCTCCCGGGATACATCCAGCACAAGGACCTGGTGCCCACCGTGCTGGAGCTGGCCGAAATCGACTCCTCCGGCCTGGCGTTCGACGGCCGCAGCATGATGCCCATGATGCGCGGCGAGGTGCCCTCCCACGAGGCCGAGTTCTACATCACCGAGTGCACGTGGATGCGCAAGCACGGCTGGCGCACGCCCGAGTGGAAGCTCATCGTCGCGCTGGAGCCCGATTTCCACTTCAAGCCGCCCGTCGAGCTCTACAACCTGGTGGAGGACCCCGAGGAGAACGTGAACCTCGCCCACGAGGAGCCCGGCATGGTGGCGATCCTCCGGTCGCGGATGGAAGCCTGGATCGCCCAGCGCGAGGCGGAGACGGGCCTGCCCAACCCGATGTACACCCAGGGCGATTGGCACGGACACGCCGGCATGGGCGCCTTTACCTCCTCGCAGCAGGCGTACGATACCATGCACATTGGGAGCGTGGGCGCCGCGGTGAAACTCCAGGCCAAGTCCCGCGACGAGCAGGACGAGCCGGCGACCGACGAGGAGGAACCCGCCGCGGCCAAGCCCGCCACCCGCCGCACCAAAGCGGCCAAGACCAAGTCCGATAGCGAAGCATCGCAACCCGTCAGCGAAAAGGAGTGACCCCATCATGACGCTCAAGGTAGCCGTCGTTGGGCTGGGCGGCATCGGCAACCGCCACTGCCAGGTTTACACGGACCATCCGGACGCGGAGGTCATCGCCGTCTGCGACATTCTCCACGACCGCGCAGACAAGGCCGCCGAGCGCTGGAACGCCAAGGCGTTCTACTCGGTGCAGGAGATGCTGGACGCCGGCCTCCCGATCGACTCCGCCAGCGTCTGCTCGGCGGGCGTGGAGAATGGCGGCGACCACTACAAGCCCACCATGGAACTGCTCGGCGCGGGGATTCCCGTCCTCGGCGAAAAGCCGATCTCCAACCGCATCCACGAGGCGGAGGAGATGGTGGCGCTGGCCAAGGAAAAGGGCCTGCGGTACGGCATCGACCTGAACCACCGCTTTACCCCAGCCGCCCTCCGCGCCAAGGAGTGGGTGGAGTCGGGTCGCCTCGGCGAGCTGAACATCGTGAACATGACGATGTGGATCAACAACCCGAACGAGTCTTCGCCGTGGTTCCACATCCGGGCGCTGCACCCCCATTCCCTCGACGTCATGCGCTACTTTTGCGGGGACGTGGACAAGGTGCAGGCGTTCTTCAAAAAGGGCGCCGGCCGCAAGATCTGGTCCAACGTGCAGGTGAACCTCCAGTTCAAGAGCGGCGTCGTCGGCCACCTAACCGGGTCGTACGATGCGGGGGGCTCCTACGGGCTGGAGACCCTGGAGGTCGTCGGCTCGGAGGCGCGCTTTGTTCTCCTGGACGCCTGCGAGCACCTGACCTTTTATCCGCGCCGCTCGCAGGAGACCGAGACATACGACTATATCGGCGGGATGATGTCTTTTGGCGAGACGTTCCACTCGCGGATCGGCCGCTGGATCGAGCAGAGCATCGAGGGCGTCAAGCCGGAAGAGATCGACGCCTCCGGGGAGGACGCGCTCAAGGTCCAGCGCATCATCGAGGCCACCATCCGCTCGTGGGAGAACGGGACGATCGAGTCTGCCTAGCGCCCAGGGAGTGGGTCGGTTGATAGGCGTCAGGAGGCGTTCATGTCGTTAGTCACCGTGATCGGTCGGGGCCACTCGGGTACCCGGGCCATGTCGCACACCCTCTCGGCCAGCGGGGTGTTTATGGGCGAGCCGCTGAACAAGTCGGGCGACCTGCTACCCCCCGACGACATGTACGCGGCCTGTCGCGTGTTCGCCGAGCGGGTGGGATGGAAGGGTGACCTCGAATGGGACTGGTCCAACACCCACTCGGGGGCGATCTCCGCCGAGTTCAGCATGCTCGTCGACCGGTATCTGGCCTCACTGAGCGCCAGCACTGCCGAGCACAAGGGCTGGAAGATCCCCGAGACCACCCTGGTGTTCCCCTGGATTGCCCGGCTCTTCCCGGAGGCCAAGTACATCTTTTGGATCCGTAACCCCCGCGACTCGATCATCGGCCGGCACCTGACCGACGACCTGAGCGATTTCGGCATTCCATACCCTGCCACCGACGACCTGCGCCTGCGCAGGGCCATGTCCTGGAAATACCAGTACGACCTGGTGCGGGCCACCGCGCGCCCCAAGCACTGGATCGAGGTGCGTTTTGAGGATTTCGTCCTGCGCCAGGAGGAGACCCTGGCGCGGCTGGAAGAGTTTCTGGGGTTCCCGCTGGCGCGCATCCCGGTGAACCCGGAAGCGGTCGGAAGGTGGCGGACGGACACCGAGACCAACTACTTCGATTTCTTTGAACCCGCTATGCACGAATACGGCTACGAGATGCCCTCACCCGAGGGTGCGCCGGCGAACGCCGACCCCGTGGCCGAGAGAGGAGACCCGTCATGATCCGTGTCGGCGTCATCGGGCTGGGGCCCATCGGCAACCGCCACGCGCGCCTGTACAAGGCGGACCCGCTGGCCGAACTGGTCGGCGTGTGCGACATCCTCCACGACCGGGCCGACGCTGCCGCCGCCGAGTACGGCGTGCCGGCGTTCTACAGCGTGCCCGAGATGCTCCAGGCACTATCGCCGGACGTCTGCTCGGTGGCCACCGGCGGCCATGAGTACGGGTCGGACCACTATGAGCCGACCATGCAGGCCCTCCAGGCCGGCTGCCACGTCCTGGGTGAAAAGCCGATCTCCAACGAGATCGACAAGGCCGAGGAGATGGTGGCCTGCGCCCGGGAGATGGGCGTGTGCTATGGGATCGATCTGAACCATCGGTTCACGCCGGCCGCCGAGATGGCGAAAAAGTGGCAGAACGAGGGGCGCCTGGGGCACCTCCTGTTCTGCAACATGAGCATGTGGATCATGAACCCGCGCGAGACCTCGCCCTGGTTCCAGATCAAGGCGCTGCATCCCCACACGGTGGACGTTATGCGCCACTTTTGCGGCGACGTCGAGGCGGTGCAGTGCTTTGCCACCAAGGCCCCGGGACGCAAGATCTGGTCCACCGCGCACTTTTCCATGCGCTTTAGGAACGGCGTGGTCGGCGGACTGACGGGCTCCTACGACATCGAGCGGGGCCACCCCATGGAGCGCTGCGAAGTGGCCGGCACCAAGGGGCGCTTTGTGATCGACGACATGTGGCGGGAGGCGACGCTGTACCCTGCCGGAGATCTGGAAAAGCGGGTCTACACGAACCCCGTCTTTGGCGGGATGCGCGACTTTGAGGACACGTTCAGGAACCGCATCCACCGCTTCCTGGAGCAGGTGAGCGAGGGCTGCCCGCCGGAGGAGGTCGATGGTTCGGGCGCCGACGGCCTGGCCGCGCAAAAGGTGCTGCAGGCCGCCATCGATTCGCTCCAGAACGAGACGGTGGTCTACATCCAGTAAGGGGGAGCCATGAAACTCGGAGCAAACTCGGTCCTCTTTGGCGGCCATAGCATGGAGGCTGCCTTCAAGCACATCGCGATGGCCGGCTATGACGGGATCGAGCTATCGGCCATCGACGGCATGAGCGAGCACCTCGTCCTGGAGCGTTGGCAGGAGCAGGCACCGGAGATTCGCCGCCTCTCCCGGGAATACGGCCTGGAGCTCCTGGCCATGGAGCAGCCGCGGCAGGACCCCGCCAAGATGGAGCTCGCCTACCAGGCAGCCGTCGAGCTGGGCATCCCGGTGATCAACTGCGGCCCCGGCGGCGTGGCGGATGACGAGGAGAGCGTCAAGGGCGTCATCGAGTCGCTGAACTCCCTCGCCGAGCGCGCCGAGACCTATGGCGTGACGCTGTGCGTCAAGGCCCACGTCCGCGCGGCGATTCACGACACGCCCACCACCCTGCGTGCCATGCGCGAGATCTCTTCGCCGGCGTTTGGCATCGACATGGATCCCTCGCACATCTACCGCGGGGGCGAGAACCCGGTGGAGGCCATCGAGGCGGTGATCTCGCGGGTCAAGCACGTGCACATCCGCGACTGCAAGGGTCGCCAGACGAACCCGGGCGTCCCGGAGATGCAGGCCAACGGCCGCGGCGACATTGACCTGGTGGGCTATATTGCCGCCCTGCACCGCAACGGGTACGAGGGCCCGGTGGACCTGGAGATCATCGGCGCCAAAGAGTACGATCTGGTGCAGTGCGCCGTGATCGCCGCCGAGTCGCGAGGGCACATGCAGGCCTGCATGCAGGCCTGCGGCGCGCGATAGAGCCCGCGGCTCTCCCTCATCCGTCCCCTTGCCTCCGGCGCCGCGCGGCGCCGGAGGCTTGTGTTAGGAGGCGTGACATGGCCCAGATCGTGATCCCTGGACACGACGAGGAGCACCTGCCCGAGGCCGTGCGGCTGTTCCGGCAGGCCCAACACGTCGCCGCCCTCACCGGCGCCGGCATCTCGGTGGAGAGCGGCATCCCCGACTTTCGCAGCCCGGGAGGCGTGTGGACGGTGTTCGACCCCG
>JAAZBQ010000720.1 GCA_012513725.1 Chloroflexota bacterium | reverse complement strand
TACCTCTCCGGGGAGCATTTCACTTGCCCCAAGTGCGAAGAGGAACAGCCCTGCGAGGTGTACTCGCGGGTGGTGGGCTACCTGCGGCCGGTGGGGCAGTGGAACGCCGGCAAGAAGGCGGAATACTCGGAGCGCGTGACGTTCAGTGCCGGCAAACAGTCCAAGCCGGTATCGATCGCCGCGTCCTAGCCAGCATGGCCAAAGGATGAAGGAGAAAGGCTGAAGGATGCGCGGACCGGCCAGCCTCCATCCTTCATCCCTTGGCCAGGAGCCCCTTCTCGTGAGCCCATCGAGGTAGCCATGCGGATCGTCGGCCTGCAGCGGGTCAGCCTGCTCGACTATACGGACAAGATCGCCGCCACGGTGTTCCTGGCGGGCTGCAACCTGAACTGCGGCTATTGCCACAACCGCTGGATGCTGGAAGCGGGCGCCCCCGTGGCGATCTCCGAGGACGCCTTTCTGGAGTGGCTCGCCACGCGCCGCGGCCTCCTGGACGGCGTCTGCGTCAGCGGCGGCGAGCCCACCCTCTCCCCGGACCTGGCCGACCTGCTCCGCGCCATCAAGGACCTCGGCTTTGACGTCAAGCTGGACACCAACGGCACCCGGCCGGAGGTCCTTGGCCCGCTCCTCGACGAGGGGCTGGTGGACATGGTGGCCATGGACCTCAAGGCCCCCCTCGACGAACGCTATGCCGAGGTCGCCGGGCGGCCGGTGGACGTCGAGCCGTTGCGGTGCAGCATGGCCCACCTCCGCCGGTGGGGCGGCGCCTACGAGTTTCGCACCACCGTGGGCCCCCAGGTGGGGGAGGATTGGCTGCAGGCCATCGCCCCTGAGCTGCTCCCCGGGGAGGTATGGTACCTGCAGATGTTCCGCGCCTCAGAAGGGGTGGATCCCGACCTGGCCGCCGCCGAGGCGCCCGATGAGGACGCCCTTGCGGCGATGGCGGCCCGACTGGCCGAGATGGCGCCTGGCGTACGGGTACGGGGGGTGGCAGGGTAGCCGGTCCCGGCGCCCCTCCCGCGGTTGACGCTCCGCCCTTGACGGTCTACACTCCGCTCAGGCCGCCACGCCCCTGACCCTTCTTCCACGACTGCTCCCCCTGACGAGTCTCCACCTGCGCTTCGTCGTCTACCCGGCGGTCTGTGCGTCTGGACCATGGGAGAAGACATGGGCACCACGGCGGATCGTTCAGAGGAGCAAGACGATCAGGGCAGCAACGGCGGTGGCGGCGAGTCGCGCACGGAAAAGGCCGAACAGCGCACCGAGTGGGCCGAGCACCGCACGCTGCTGGCCAACGAGCGCACGTTCAGCGCCTGGCTCCGCACGGGGCTGTCGGCCATCGGCGGCGGGCTGGCCGTGGCCCAGCTCCTGACCGACGACGAGTCGGGCATCGCGCCGCGCATCATCGGCGCGCTCCTGGTCCTCTTTGGCACCTCCGTTTCCCTCCTCGCTTTTTGGCGCTACCGCCAGATCTCCGACGTCCTCGAGAGCGACAACCTGCGCATCGCGCCGCTATGGGCCATGTCGCTTCTGGTGGGCATCATCCTCCTCGTCGTGGT
>JAAZBQ010000719.1 GCA_012513725.1 Chloroflexota bacterium | reverse complement strand
CGTCTGGGCGTATGCCGGCATCCTGATCAAGCACACCTCGGCGGAGGGGTTCGCCGGGCAGTACGGTGCGGTGATCGCCACCGTCGTGGTGTCCATCGTCGCGCTCCTCGCCGCCAGCGCCTACGTTCTACTGGCCAAGCGGCGCGTGCTCGGCTACACCTGATGGAGGTTCTATCGTGTGGGCTCTCTATGCCGTGCTCTCGGCGGTGTTCGCCGCGCTGACGTCCATCCTGGCCAAGATCGGCATTGCGGACGTCGACTCGAACCTGGCCACGGCGATCCGCACCGCCGTGGTGCTGGTGCTGGCGTGGGGGATGGTGTTCCTTACCGGCGCCCAGAACGGCGTGCGGGCGATTACCTCGCGGAGCCTGCTCTTTCTCGTCGCGTCGGGCGTGGCCACCGGGATCTCCTGGCTGTTCTACTTTCGGGCCATCCAGATGGGGGACGTGTCCCGCGTGGTGCCCATCGACAAGTTCAGCGTCGTGATCACCATCGTGCTCGCCTTTGTCCTCCTCAAGGAGCCGGCCACCACCAAGAGCGTCATCGGCGGCGTGCTGATCGCCGCGGGGACGTTCGTCATGATCTTTTAGTGTGGTTCGGACCCTGGGGGCGCTGGATCGGCAGAACCTATTCGTTTGACGCGGTGATCCAGGGAGTGCCCGGCATCGATACCCCGTTCGACGTTCGCGCCGAGTTCGGGCGAGGCCGGGTGCCTACCCGTGCTACGTTTGACGGCGGGCCCTGCGATGGCAGCCTGCTGCGGATGGGTACCCCGGGGCCGCATCCTCGGGGTTCGTAAGGATTTCCACGTCCAGATCGGCAACGGGCCGGGAGATGGCGTCCACGTGACCTTGGTGGAGCGGGCGACGCCGTGCGGGGAGAGGAAGCAGAGTAGATGACACAGGTACGCGGGATCCGCCGCATCGTCGCAGGTAGCACGCAGTACGATGGGGCCGGGGTCAAGCTGGTTCGGGTTGTCGGGCATGCCGACGTACAGGAGTTCGATCCGTTCCTGCTCCTCGACGCTTTCGACTCCATAGACCCCGTCGAGTACATCAAGGGATTTCCCTGGCACCCCCACCGAGGCATCGAGACGGTCACCTACCTGATCCACGGAGACATCGAACACGGCGACAGTCTGGGGAACAGCGGTCGCATCGTAGATGGCGCCTGCCAGTGGATGACGGCCGGCAGTGGGATCCTGCACCAGGAGATGCCCCAGGCCGCGCCCCGCCTTCTCGGCACACAGCTCTGGATCAACCTGCCGCGCAAGGACAAGATGACTGCCCCGCAGTACCGGGATTTGCAGCCCGAAGCGATTCCTCGCGTGCAGGAGGAGGGGTGTACGGTCGGCGTGCTGTCGGGACACTATGGCGACGTCGCGGGCGCCACACAGGGAGACTATGTCGAGACCCTGTACCTCGATGTCACCATGCGCTCCGAGGCGCAGTGGAGGCTGCAAACGGACCCAGAGGCCACCGTGTTTGCTTACGTGATCGCAGGGGCCGGTCGGCTCGGCGACGGCGAGGGGCCGCCGATCGGCGGTCACCGGGCAGCGCTCATGACGCCTGGAAGCACGTTCCTCGCCAGGTCGGCAGCGGAGGGCATGCGCTTTCTGCTTCTCGCGGCGCGCCCGCTGCGCGAGCCGGTTGCCTGGGGCGGCCCGATCGTCATGAACACCCCAGATGAGTTGCGACAGGCGCGTGCCGAGCTGCAGGCCGGCACCTTTATCCGATCTGCCGCCGGGGAGTGACGCCGCTGCCGACATTTCCACCGTCTGGCCGCAAAGCCGACGGCTGCTCGATTTGGCGCCAAGGGGCCCTTGTGCTATAATCGCGTCTAGCGTTAACACGGCAAGAGGAAGGGTATACATGGCGCTGACCAAGACCGAGAAAGCGTCCACCGTAGACAATTACGGACGGCATGCGCAAGATACCGGCTCTCCTGAGGTACAGATTGCGAACCTGAGCGAGCGAATCAGCCGGCTGACCGATCATCTCAAGGAGCACAAGCACGACGAGCATTCGCGTCGGGGTCTCCTCAAGCTCGTCGGGCAACGTCGCCGCCACCTGAACTACCTCAGCAAAAAGGATGAGGGCAAGTATCGGGAAGTTCTGGCCAGGCTAGGGCTCCGCCGCTGATCTGCGTGCTGCACGGCACCCGTCGGTGCGCGCATGCGGAACTCGATACACCCATCCTTCGGCACAAAGAGCAGATGGCGAGACAGTGGCCACTTGCTCTTTTTTGTTAGCGTCTCATCCGGTGGGATAGGCTCGCCGGATCATGGTGGTGGGATTCGTCCAGGATGGCGTTGCCAGGAATTGGGGCCTGCGTCGCTCGTTGCGACGCGCGGCGCAGGCCCCAGTCCCTGAGCAATTCCGCCTGGACCTTTCCCGCTGACCAGGAAGGAAAGGTCTTGTGATGCACGAGATACGTGAGTACCGGACGACGCTCGGCGGCCGCGAGGTGGTCGTCGAAACCGGTAGGCTGGCCTGGCAGGCCGGCGGCGCCGTTACCGTCCGCATGGGAGACGGCATGGTGCTGGTCACCGCCACCGCCTCCAACGCGCCCCGCGAGGGCGTGGACTTTTTTCCGCTGACCGTCGACTATGAAGAGCGGCGCTACGCCGCGGGTCGCATCCCGGGCGGCTTTTTCAAGCGCGAGGGGCGGCCCTCTACCGAGGCCATCCTCCTCTGCCGCTCCGTAGACCGTCCCCTGCGCCCCCTCTTTCCCGATGGCTATCGCAACGACGTCCAGGTCATCATCACCACCCTCTCCGCCGACCAGGAGAACGACCTGGAGACCCTCTCCCTGATCGGTGCCTCCGCCGCGCTGACCATCTCGGACATCCCCTTTGGGGGGCCCGTGGCCGGCGTCAAGGTCGGCTACATCGATGGGGAGTACGTGGTGAACCCCCTCCTCTCCCAGTTGGATGAGAGCGAGCTGGAGCTCACCGTGGCTGGCACGGCGGAATCCGTGCTGATGATCGAGGCCGGCGCCAACGAGTTCCCGGAAGACAAGATGCTGGAGGCCATCCGCCTCGCCCATCGCGCCATCCAGGACGCCATCGCCTTGCAGAACCGCATGGGCGAGGAGATCGGCAAGGAAAAGAACCCCGGCGTCCGCAAGGAGTTGGACCGCGAGGTCCTGGCCCAGGTGGAGAGCCTTGCGGGTGCGGCCATCCAGGAACTGGTGGCGGCCGGCGCCGATCGCGCCGATCGTAGGGAGCAGGAAGCCCAGCTCCGCCAGCAGATCACCGAGCGGCTCGGCCCAGACGCCGATCCCTCCATGGTGTCGGATGCCTGGGATTATCTCTTCAAGCAGGCCATGCGCCGGCGGATCCTGGATACCGGCATCCGCGTGGACGGGCGCGACCTGCGCACCATCCGGCCCCTACACGCCGAGGTGGGGTTGATCCCCCGCATCCACGGCTCGGGCCTCTTTAGCCGCGGCGAGACCCAGGTGCTGACCACGGCCACCCTGGGCACCTCGTCCGACGAGCAGACCATCGAGGCGCTCAGCGGCGACTTTTCCAAGCGCTTTATGCACCACTACAACTTTCCGCCCTTTTCCACCGGCGAGGCCTACCCGCTGCGCGGGCCGCGTCGCCGGGAGATCGGCCACGGCGCCCTCGCCGAGCGGGCCATCAAGCCCGTGCTGCCGGCGGCGGAAGAGTTCCCCTACACCATCCGGCTAGTCTCCGAGGTGCTCTCCTCGAACGGGTCCACCTCGATGGCTTCGACCTGCGCCTCGTCGCTCGCGCTGATGGATACCGGCGTGCCGGTGCGCACCGCGGTGGCCGGCATTGCCATGGGCGTCATCACCGAGGGCGACCGCTTTGCGGTGCTCACCGACATCCAGGGCCTCGAGGACCATCTCGGGGACATGGATTTCAAGGTGGCGGGGACGGCCAAGGGCATCACGGCCATCCAGCTGGATATCAAGATCACCGGCCTGCAGGACGCCATCGTCGAGGAGACGCTGACACGCTCCCGCGAGGCCCGCTTGCAGATCCTCGAGGTGATGAACGCCGCCATCGCCCAGCCGCGTGAGGAGCTCTCCAAGAGCGCGCCGCGGCTGGAGACGCTCAAGATCCCGGTGGAAAAGATCGGCGCCCTCATCGGCCCCGGTGGCAAGAACATCCGCGGCATCATCGAGGACACTGGCGTCACCATCGACGTGGACGACGACGGCACCGTCATCGTCGGCTCGATGGATGGCGACAGTGCCAAGGAGGCGATCCGCCGGATCGTCGGCCTCACCGCGACGCCCGTCCTTGGCCAGATCTACACCGGCAAGGTCGTGCGCGTGGAGCCGTTCGGCGCCTTTGTGGAGATCCTGCCCGGGCAGGACGGCCTGGTGCACATCTCGCAGCTGGCCGACTATCGCGTGCCGAGCGTCGAGGATGTGGTGCAGGTCGGCGACGAACTGATGGTGATGGTCACCGACGTCGACCCGGGCGGCAAGATCCGCCTGTCGCGGCAGGCCGTCCTGGAAGGGTGGAGCCTGGAGGAAGCGCGCGAGCGCGACCGTCCGCCCTCGGGTGGGCGCGGCGGCGGCGGTCGAGACCGTCGCGGCGGCGGCGGCGGCCGTCGCTAGTCGCGCGGCGGCAGATCCTGGCGAGGCCCGCCCTGCGGCGGGCCTCGTTTCTATGCGTCACCGACATGTGACGCCCGAGGAATGCTGATGGATGACGAGGAGCAGAAAAAAAAGTCGTGGCTGACCGAGTTCCTAGAGGCGGTGCTTCCCGCGCTGGTCATCGTCGTGGTGGTGAACCTCTTCCTGGGGCAAACCCGGCGGGTGGATGGGCTGAGCATGGAGCCCAACCTGGAGAACAACCAGCGCATCATCATGGAAAAGATCTCCTACCGGTTTCACCCCCCTATGCGGGGCGACATCATCGTGTTGCGCCGTCCAGAGGGGCGCTATGATCACCCGCTGATCAAGCGCGTCGTCGGCCTGGCCGGCGAGACGATCGAGATCCACGACGGCGTGGTGTACGTGGACGGCGAGCCCCTTGCCGAGCCCTATCTGGACCAGCCGACCACCGGCTACCTCAAGCCGCTGCGCATCCCCGAGGGGCACGTGTTCGTGTTGGGGGATAACCGCGCCTCCAGCAACGACTCGCGCTCCTTTGGCGTGGTGGCCCTCACGGACATCCTGGGCAAGGCCTGGTTCCGCTACTGGCCCGCGGATGCCATCGGGCTCCTGTCCCACGGTTAGCGCTCCACGCTTCTCCCCATCCAGCATCTTCTAGCGGCCGCCTTTGGGCGGCCGTTTTTCGTTGCCCTCCAGAACCCTCCGCCACCTGGCCATCCGGGGGAGAAGGGAATCCCACCCTTTGCCATCCTCCAGATGCTCCGATCGCCCGATGTGCCCGCCACGGCCCTCCGGTAGGAT
>JAAZBQ010000718.1 GCA_012513725.1 Chloroflexota bacterium | reverse complement strand
GTGCTGCGCATCGACGGCCTGAACGTGCTGGACAAGGCGCTGGACCTGACCGCCTATCCGCTGGCTGTCGACATCGGACTCGAAGGGCAAGGGAGCGCCGAACTGGCCGATGTCCTGGCGGCGGAAGGCGCCCTCACCAACCGCAACGCCGAGGAGATGACCACGCTGATCATGACCGGGGTGACGGCCCTGGTGCGCGGCACGGCCCACGCGATGGAGACCCGGGGCGTCCTGTTCCCCGCGCAGGATATCGGCGAGACCCTGGCCGCCGCCGACCTCACCCACATCTCCAACGAGGTACCGTTCTACTCCCAGTGCCCGCCGGCCGACCCCAGGCAGGAGACCCTGGTGTTCTGCAGCAGCCCGGCGTACATGGACCTCCTCCGGGCCGTGGGGACGGACCTCATCGAGCTGACCGGCAACCACTTTCAGGACTATGGCGACACGGCCACGCTGGAAACCCTGGACCTGTACAACGAGGAGGGCTGGCCCTACTATGGCGGCGGCGCCGACCTGGAGGACGCCTCGCGGCCGCTGATGATGGAGGCGAACGGCAACTCCTTCTCGTTCATCGGGTGCAACCCGGTAGGCCCCGGGTACGCCTGGGCCACCGAAGACCGCCCCGGCGCCGCCCCCTGTAACTGGGAGTACATGCACGGAGAGCTCGATCGCCTGGCCGAGGAAGTGGACGTGCCCATCGCCACCTTTCAGTACTGGGAACACTATTTCTACGAGGCCACAGCCGATCAGATCGCCGACTTTCGCTCGATGGCCGACGCCGGCGCCAAGATCGTCAGCGGCTCTCAGGCGCACCATCCCCAGGCGTTCGAGTTCTACAACGGCGCGTTCATCCACTATGGACTGGGGAACCTGTTCTTTGACCAGATGCAGTCGCTGGGCACCCGGCAAGAGTTCGTCGATCGCCACGTGATCTACCAGGGGCGGCACATCTCCACCGAGCTCCTCACCTACATGCTCGAGGATTACGCTCGGCCGCGGCCGATGACGGCCGAGGAGCGCACGGCCCTCCTGAGCGCCGTGTTTGCGGCGAGCGGCTGGTAGGTCGCCAGAACGCCAACGGCCGGGACGAGTCCCGGCCGTCTGTTGTACGCCTTCGAGTGCGCTAGTTGCGGCCCACCATGTGGTGCAGGTAGGCCTCGATGAGGCTGTTGATGTCGCCATCCAGTACGGCGGTCGGGTTGCCCGACTCCCACTCTGTGCGCAGGTCCTTGACCATGCGGTACGGGTGCAGGACGTAGGAGCGGATCTGGTTGCCCCAGCCAGCGGTGATGTGCTCGCCGCGCAGGCGGGCCGTCTCCTCCTCCTGCTTTTGCACCTCCAGGTCGTACAGCCGGGCCTGGAGCACCGCCATCGCCCGCTCGCGGTTCTGGAGCTGCGAGCGCTCGTTCTGGCACGAGACCACGACGCCCGTGGGCAGGTGGGTGATGCGGATGGCCGTCGAGTTCTTTTGCACGTTCTGCCCGCCGTGGCCCGAGGCGCGAAAGACGTCGATCCGCAGATCATCCGCCTTGATGTCGACCTCGATCTCCCCGGCCACATCGGGGATCACCTCCACCAGCGCGAACGACGTGTGCCGGCGGTGGGCGTTATCAAACGGCGAGATGCGCACCAGCCGGTGGACGCCGCGCTCCGAGCGCAAGAGCCCAAAGGCGTTTCGGCCGCTGATCTCGATGGTGGCGTTCTTGACGCCCGCCTCATCGCCCTCGGCGCGGTCGATGACCTCCGCCTGTAGTCCTTGGCGTTCGGCCCAACGCAGATACATGCGCATGAGCATCTCGGCCCAGTCCTGCGACTCGGTACCTCCGGCGCCGGCATAGATGGTGACGATGGCATCGCGCCGGTCATGGGGGCCCGACATCATCAGGCGCAGACGCACGTCGGCCAGGCGGCGTTCCAGGCCGCTCGCCTCGTCGCGAATCTCGGCGAGGAACGATTCGTCCTCCTCTTCCTCCGTCAGCGCGGCCAACTCGGCGAGCTGCTCCGCGCGGTTGGCGAGCTCCCGCCACTCGGTGACGTCGGCCTCCAGCGAGGCGAGGTGCTGCATCCGCTCCTGCGCGTGCTCGGGGTCATCCCAGTACCCCTCGGCGCTCGATTCCTCGTGGATGCGCGCGATCTCGGCTTCCATTTCCTCCAGGTCAAAGACGCTCCATCAGATCGGTGATCTCGGCGAGCATTCCATCGAGGTGCGGTCTCAGTTGTTCATCGGTCATGTCTATCCTCCCGTGTGTCGACGGCCGCCTGCCCGGGGGCCACGCGGCGCTAAAAGAGGTCCTCGACGAACTGCTTGGGCTCGAACGGCGCGAGATCGTCCACCGTCTCGCCGGTGGCGGCAAACATCACCGGCAGGTTCAGCTCGTTGGCCACGGCAAAGACGATGCCGCCCTTGGATGAGCCGTCCAGCTTGGCCAGCACGACCCCCGTGAGGTCCACCGACTCGCGAAAGCGCTTGGCCTGGGTCAGCGCATTCTGGCCGGTGGTGGCGTCGAGCACGAGCAGAATCTCGTGGGGCGCGCCGGGCACCTGCCGGCGCAGCACCTCGCGCACCTTGCGCAGCTCGCGCATCAGGTTGAACTTGGTGTGGAGACGTCCCGCCGTATCGACGATCAGTACGTCGGCCCCGCGCGATTGCGCCGCTTGGACGGCGTCAAAGGCCACCGCGCCCGGGTCGCTGCCCGGTTGGTGCGAGATGACCGGCACCCCCACGCGCTCGCCCCAGATCTCCAACTGGTCGCTGGCGGCGGCGCGGAACGTATCACCGGCGGCGAGGACGACCTTTTGGCCGGCGTCGCGATGATACTTGGCCAGCTTGCCGATGCTGGTCGTTTTGCCGGAGCCGTTCACCCCGACGACCAGGATGACGGCCAACTCGCGTTTGATGGCCAGGTAGGGCCGCTGCACCCGGCGCAAAACCTCGACCAACTGCTCCTTGAGCAGCTTTTCCACCTGGTCCGGCGACTTGGCCAGGCCGTCAGCCACCATGCCGCGGAGCTCTTCGACGAGCTTCATCGTGGTCGTCACCCCG
>JAAZBQ010000717.1 GCA_012513725.1 Chloroflexota bacterium | reverse complement strand
GATGTCACGCCGCTCGACCGGCGGCATCGGGGCAGCGACCGGCGGTGGGCGGGATCACAGAGAGCGGACGCACTTGACCAGTTGCGGGCCCGTCGCCTACAGTGGCTCACCGTTTCTGGCGCTCGCACGGCGAACGGAACACAAGATAGGAGCAACACCCATGGCTGACTGGTGGGACGGCAAACCGTGGCGCATGATCCAGACCAACCTGCGCGAGATCGACATGGTCGATATCGACGCCGACCGGGTGGTGGCCGACCTGCAGGACTTCAAGGCCAACGCCATCCTGTTCAACATGGCCGGCATCATTGCATCCTACCCGACCTCGCTGCCCTTTCACTTTCAGAGCCCGTACCTGCAGGGCAGCAGCCTGGCCGAGATCATTGACGCCTGCCACGCGGCAGACATCCGCATCCTGGCCCGCACCGATTTCTCCAAGATCCGCCGGCCCATCTACGAGGAACACCCCGATTGGGCCTACCGCACCCGCGATGGGGACATCGTCGACTATAACGGCGACGTCCACGCCTGCATCAACGGCGGCTACCAGCAGGAATACGCGCTGGAGATCATCCGCGAGCTGCTGACCCAGTACGACATCGACGGCATCTTTTTCAACATGGGCGGCTACCAGACGCGCGACTATTCCGGCAACTACTATGGCCCCTGCCACTGCGCCAACTGCCAGCGCCGCTTTGCCGAGGCCACCGGCCTGCGCATCCCGGCCCAGGAGGACATGGGGGACCCCGTCTTTCGCAAGTTCCAGCTCTTCCGCCGGGAGACGGCCGCCGCGCACTCGGCCAAGGTCTATGATTTCATCCAGTCGATCCGGCCGGATATCGCGATCTGCAACCATCTCGCTGCGCACCGGGGCCTCATCCGCATGGAGTCCAACACAGCCGTCGATCGCCCCCTGCCGCACTGGCAGTACACGGCCTCGGCGAACGCCAAGTGGGCCACCTCGTCGTATCCCGAGATGATCGCGTCGATTACCACGGTGGATTTCATCGACATCCCCTACCGGCACGTGGCCGTCTCGCCGGAACAGCAGCGCCTGCGCCTAGCCCAGAACCTGGCCAACGGAGGCGCCGTCGACCTGTACCAGATCGGCAGGCTGGACAACCACGAGGACAAGTCGGGGTACGCGCCGGTCAAGGAGATGTTCCACTATCACGCGGCGCACGAGGAGGACTATGTCCACCTCCGCTCGCAGGCCAACATCGCGCTGCTGAACGGGCCGGACGCGAATATGGCCGAGTTCCGCGGCTGGTTCCGGTTCTTGCTGGAGAACCACTTTTTGTTCGACACCCTGATGACCAGCCGGGCCCTGGAGCTGCCCTGGGACCGCTACCAGGCGATCATCGTCCCCGACTATGAGGTCATCGACGACGCCCTGGCCGCCCGCATCGATCGGTTCGTCGCCGAGGGCGGCACGCTGATCGCCGTGGGCCGCGCCGGCTGGCGCGGGGCCGACCTGGAGCTGCGCGACGTCCCGGCCCTCTCCTCGCTGGGCCTCCTGGGGCGCGGGGATCTCCGGGAAGAGATGCGCTCGGCGATGTTCAAGATGGAGGACAAGGCCGGGTTCCGGCGCTTTCCCGTCACCGACGTCCTGTACCTGGATGGCCCCTACATCTATGGTCAGTACGCCGACGACGTGGAGCGGCACCTGCGCCTCATCCCGCCGCACATGTTCGGGCCGCCGGAGCGCTGCTACTATACCCAGGTCACCGAGCAGCCCGGGTTCACCGTGCGCAAGGTGGGCCAGGGGCAGGCGATCTATGTGCCGTGGCTGCCCGGCACGCTGTTCCACCGGCAGGGGCACACGAACACCATCGACTGGGCCGGGGACCTCCTGGAGTCCTTTGCCGGCCTGGCGCCGGTGGGGGGCAACCTCTCGCCGATGGTCGAGGTGACCCTCTTCCGCCAGGAGACGAGCGGTAACCTCCTCCTGCAGTTCGTGAACACGTCGGGCCACTTTGGCAACACGTTCTACGCGCCGGTGCCGATGGAGGGGATCGAGGTGACGGTGCCGGGGCTGGCGCCGCCCCGGGCGGTGACGAGCCTGGCGTCGGGAGAGGCCTGCGCGTTCCGCCACGGCGACGACGGTCTGATCATCGAGGTGCCGCGGCTGGAGCTTCTCCAGGCGCTGCGGATCGAGTACTAGGGTTGGTTGGGTAGGGGTGGCTCTCACGCGAACCGCATGGATGATGTCATGGTTGGGCTGAGGTTGCGTGCAGGGGGGGCGTTCTGATTCCCCGGCCCTGGGTCCTGCCGCGCAACACGCGCAGCTGAACTCCATACGCCGCGCCCCCCAACCCGTCATCCTGAGCGAAGCGAAGGACCTCTACCGCGCATAAACCTCGAGTGGATGTGCGGTAGAGGTCCTTCGGTCGGCGGACCCTTCGGAAGGCCTCAGGGCAGGCCTCGGGATGACGAGTATTGGGGGGTTCGTCGCAGGAAGGGAGGCTGCTCAGAAACGTGACCCGGGCGGAAGGCCGTACACCGGACACCGTTCGTCCGAGGATGCGCGGGGCGAAAGGCCTGCGCGGGCGCCAGCAGACTGGCGGGCGCCAGCAGACTGGCGAGCGCCAGCAGACTGGCGACCCCACGCCGGCTGAAGGCCGGCTTCCAGACCGCTGCCGTGCGCTGGGCGATCCAGAGCCCCCTTC
>JAAZBQ010000716.1 GCA_012513725.1 Chloroflexota bacterium | reverse complement strand
CTCGCAGGGCGGTCTCCACGTTCAGGGCGTCAAAGCGCGTCAGCATGGCCGGGCGATCCTCCGTTCACTAAGGGTAGGCACAACACGAGGCGGGGAGGGCGCCGGCGCCCTCCCCGCAAGAGCAAGCGGACGACGGTCTAGGCGTGATCCTCCGGGTTCTCCCCAGGAGATGGTCTCCGCCAGTAGCGGGGTTCCACCCGCACCAGGTGTGCGAGCCTCCGACCAGCGGCATCTGTCGTTCCCAGACCACGCGCGGTGCGATCCGCCGGAGCGTCCAGGGCCGACGCCATGCTCCTGAGCATGGCGTCGGAGTCCGCGGCGCAACCGGGGCCGATCGCGCCCCTCGCTGCTCAAGTCGAACCTCTAGTTCCCGATCGGCCGGCCGATGGGCTCGTGGGTGGTCCCCTCGCTGAGCGCCGAGAACCGCCGCACGTACGCGGCGTTCAGGGCGATCTGGTCCTCGTACTCGGGGTACATCCCGACGATCACGGCATCCGTCGGCTTGATCGACCGGAAGGCCTGCTCGAACGCCGCCTCTACCGTCTCCTGCCGCTCGCACAGCCGGCCGGCGGCCAGGATCTTGAAGGCCAGGCAGGGGCGCTCCGTCTGCCGGATCGCGGCGTACATCCGCGCAGGGTCCTCCTCGAGGTACACCTCGCGGACTGGGATCGGGACATAGCCCAGAATCTCTCGCAGCTCCTCCCGGGTGCGGTGCCGCTCGTAGACGCAGGTCATGTAAAAGTCAATGTCCCACCCGGCGCTCTCGACATAATCCACCACGTCCGGCATGTGGGTCGAGATCCCCACCAGCGCGCCGCTATCGCGCGCGCGGGCGAGGAGCGGCACGATGGCGTCGAGCCGGCCCTCCTTGAAGAGGCGATCGGTGTCCTCGCCGTGGTGGGCCACTGCGATCGCGCCGGCGGCCACGGCACCGCCGATCTCGTCGGCGCCGTTCGGATCCTCCCGCACCAGGGAGATAAAGTCGAGGCCGCCGCCCGCTGCCCGATGCCGAGCATAGTCGTCAAGATTTTGCGGACCCGACTGCCAGGCGCTGATCCCGACGGCCTGGCAGTCAGCCAGGAACTGCTGGATACGCTCGCCGGTAAAGTAGCGCCGCATCTGGTGGTTTACAAAGCGCGAGAGGTGTGAGCCGCCGTTCACGGGGTTGGCCCCCACGATCAGGCGCGAGAGACGATGGGGCCCAAAGGGGATGGTGGGCATCGGCAGCCCGTCGCTGCCCGGCGGGGTGTGCTGTGGGATCGACATCGGTACGCTCCAGGTGTGTGCAGATGGTGGGAAACGCCGCGGGTCTTGGCCGGCAAAGGCCTCGACCCGCGGCCAGGGGTTCAGCGACCGAGTCGCAGGCCCCTACTTGGGGATGTTCCGCAAGGCATCGTACGCCGGGCGGTGCATGACACCAAACTGGGCCATCTCCGTGCCGGGGTTCGAGACGTTAAAGTTCAGGTTCCACACGAACGCCGGCCCGACATACCCCCACTGGCGCATCATGCGCAGCGCCTCGACGAGGTACGTCGCCTGCTCCTGCTCCGTCACGTTCCGCGCATACTCGTAGCCCGGCGAGGGCGATCCGCTGCTTGCCCAGCCAAACTCGGTGGGCCAGATGCGCCGGCCGCCGTCGCCGTTTGCGACCATCACCTCGCGGTAGCGGAGCATCGTCTCCTGGAAAAAGAAGGAGGGATGCGCCTTGAAATCGGGCTCCGCCGGATCCGAGTAGCCCATACGCGCGCTCGGCGGGTTGTTGTACCCGGAGGGGTGCGCGCCCAGCGCGTCCATGCAACTCTTGCAGCCCGCAGCGTACATGCTGCGCAGGTAGGTGACGTCATCGATGGCGGTTACCCCGTCACTGACGCCGGTGGGGGTCAACCCCCCGGCCACCACGGTCATGTTGGGGTCCTGCGCCTTGATGGCCCCGTACGCCGCGCACAGCATGCGGACGTAGCGGCCCGCGTCGATCTGCTCACCGCCCCATTCATGCCCCAGGTTCTGCTCGTTCCATACCTCGATGGCGTGGACGCGACCCTTGTAGCGGGCTGCCAGAGCGGAGAGGAAGTCGGCGAGATCCTGCTCGTTCGCGGGCGGCCCCTCGTAGGAGCGGTTCGTATGGCCTGGTCGCGCCCAGTCGGGCGCCTTGCACACCGAGACGAGGAGGCGAATGCCGCGGCCGTTGATGGCGTCCACGACCCGATCCATGTCGCCCCAGTCCTGGGCGCCCTTGCCCGAGCCCTCGATCTGCTTCCAGGGCACCTGGATCTTGAGCCAGGAAAAGCCCGCGCCCACGGTGGCGTCCAGCGCCTGATTCACGTCGGCGCCGTACCACGGCTGGATCTGAAAGCCGTAGGAAAACCCGGTGCCGCCGGCGGGCGGTCCTGACGGGGGCGGCTGTGACGTCGGCGCCGGCGATGGTCCACCCGAAGCGCCGGGGATCCACAGCCGCTGGCCAACCCGGATGACGTTCGGGTTGCTCAGGCTGTTCGCCTGCACGATGGCCGACACGGTGGTGCCGTGGCTCTGGGCGATGCGCCCCAGGGAGTCTCCCGACCGCACGGTGTACCAGACTCCGTCCGTCGGCGTGTCGGTGGGCTGCGGCGTAGCGGAGGGGTTGGGGGAGGGCGGCTCTGGCGTCGCTGTAGGCGCCGCGCCCCCGATCCACAGCCGCTGGCCAACGCGGATCAGGTTCGGATTGCTGATGTTGTTCGCCCGCATGATCGCCGTGGTGGTCGTGCCGTGGCGTGCTGCGATCTGCCCGAGGGTGTCCCCCCGCACCACGGTGTACCACACGCCATCTCCCGGTTCGGTCGGCGAGGGGGTGGGTGTCGGCGTCGATGCTGCGGCGCCCGGGATCCACAGCCGTTGCCCGACCCGGATCACGTTGGGGTTGGAAATGCTGTTCGCCGCCAGGATGGCGCCCGTCGTGACCCCATGGCGCACGGCGATCTGTCCGAGGGTGTCTCCCCGCACGACGGTGTACCAGACCCCCTCTTCAGTCTGTGCAAGAGGAGCCTCGGCCGGGGCGGCGGTCGCGCCGCCTGGCAGCGCGGTGAGCCACAGGGCGAGAACGAGGGCCAGTGCACCGGTCGTGCGGAGCACGGATGCAAGTCTGGGCCGGTGTCGACGGTTCATGGAGTCTCCTTTCGGCGGGGTACGATGCGGTTCGGCGTGGCCCCGGGGCACGCGCCCATTATACCGTCGACGCTCCGGGCGCAAAAGGGGTTCCCCGCCGCGCGACTCGCTTCCCCTCGCCGGGATGGGCGGCTCGTGGTAGATTTCGCCCGAGGCCGGGGCGCGAGGTCGGGGCGGAGGGCGCTGTGGACAACGTCTGGATTCGGTGCTACGGGGAGCTGAACGACCTGCTCCCCGCAGGGCAGCGCCAGAGGGCCGTGGCCCAGCCCCTATTTCTCACCCGCTCCGTCAAGGACGCCATCGAAGCGCTGGGCGTCCCGCACACCGAAGTGGACCTGATCCTCGTGAACGGCGAGCCCGTCGACCTGGACCACCCCTTGCGGTCGGGTGATCGGGTGAGCGTGTACCCGCCGTTCACCTCGCTGGACCTCGGCGACCTGCCCCGGCTGCAGCCCCCGCCCCTTCCGGAGGCCCGCTTTGTGCTCGACACCCACCTCGGCCGCCTGGCGGCCTATCTGCGCATGCTGGGCTTTGATGCACTGTACCAGAACGACTATCGCGACGAGGTCCTGGCCGACATCAGTCGCCGGGAGGATCGCATCCTGCTAACCCGCGACCGCGGCCTGCTCAAGCGCTCGAAGGTGCGGCGTGGGTACCTGATCCGGTCGAACGCGCCGCAGGACCAGGCGGTCGAGGTCCTACGGCGCTACCGGCTGTCCGGCGCGGTGGCTCCCCTCACCCGTTGCCTGCACTGCAACGGGCGCCTGAGGCCGGTGGACAAGGCGGAGGTGGCCGATCGCCTGCCGCCCAGGACCCGCGAGTTCTATCACGAGTTCGCCACCTGCTCGTCGTGCGGCCGCGTCTACTGGCCAGGCTCCCACTATCGGCGGATGCGCGGCCTCATCGAGGAGACTCTGGCCCAAAGCGGCGAGTAGACCGATTGGTATAGCGCGGGCCCGCAACAGAGCTCTGGGTCACCGCCACATACGTTCACGGGTTCGCCAGCGTTCAACGGCGTTCGACACGCCATCTGGTGCGACACGGTCGGATGGCCTGCCATCGGATACACCGTAGGATCGATCCGCCCTTGACAGGGCACCGTTGGGTCCTATGATGGGCGCACACACGGAGAGGGAGGGGCCATGTACACGCGCGTTAGCGCCGACATCGCGGAACGGTTGGCTGCCGTCGTTGGCCGGGATCACGTCTACACCGACCGGGAGCGGATGACGCCGTACACCCACGACGAGACTCCGGGCCTCGCCGCCTGGCCGGAGATCGTAGTACGGCCCGGCTGTACCGAGGAGGTGGCCGCCATCGTCCGCCTGGCTGCCGCCGAACGGGTGCCCATTACCCCACGCGGCGCGGGCCAAGGGCTCAGCGG
>JAAZBQ010000715.1 GCA_012513725.1 Chloroflexota bacterium | reverse complement strand
TCCGCAGGTCCGGGAGCACCAGGGAGGATGGCAGGCCGATGTCCGCGGGCCGCTTCGGCAGGGGCAGCATGGTGCAGCGCCCGGCGTGGTGGTCCTGGAGCACCTCGTGGAGGGGGTGCACCCTGCCGTGTTGAGCGATGCACGATAGGCAGGTGCGCCCGTCCAGCGTCGCCTGCCACACCCAGCCGTCCAGGATGTCCGCGTTCGCCACAAAGGCGGCCCGGCTCGCCTCCCGGTAGGCCCAGATCTGCGCGGTGCGGGTGGCAGTCAGGCTCCAGGTGAGCCCCTTGCCCAGGTCCTGGCGCAAGCGGGCGAGCAGCTCTTCCGGCCCGTAGCCCAGGGCGATGGCCTCCAGCATCCCCCGGCCCACGGCTTCCCCGACCGCCTCCCCGAGCGCACCAGTGAGGTGGGCGTAGAGGGGCGAGTCCTCCCCGAGCATGCCCACCATCGTCACCACGACGTCGGTGGGCAGTGCGTGCCAGAGGCTCCCCACCACCGCCGGGCCGACCGGGGCGTAGGCCACCTCCGTCAGGCGCCGGGCGTCCGCCAGGCCCCGGGCGATCTCCTCACGAGCCGCCGCCTGGGTCTCCATGTCCAGCCACGTGGCGTAGCGCGCGATCTCGCGCTCCACCTGCTCCCGGAGGGCACTTGCCCGCTCCTGAGCCCAAGCGCTGTCCTTACCCAGCGCGATCCCCTCGGCGATGAGTTGGGCTTGGGCCTTCAGCCGCAGGTAGAGTGCTCCGTACACGTCCACCAGGCGCTTCATGATCGCCGCGTCACGGGCCAGGACGGCTCGCTTGGCCCGCACGGCGGCCAGGAGCACGGGGTGGGGCATGGCGCCGCCAATGTGGCCGGCGCTCGCGTGGTGCCCCACCCCATCGGCCTGGGGCGCCCCAGGGCCGGCGGACCGAGCGGGGGCCTGGGCAAGCGGGGTGCTCATTGGGGCTTACCTCCCGGCACGGCCTGGATAGGCGTCTGGACTTCGCCTAGTCCACCGGGCAGACCCTGGGCGCCGCCGGATAGGGGCAGGAGCCCGCCCGTCTTGCCCTGCTCATAGTTCGCCAGGGCGAAGGCCCCCAGGTTCATCTCCTGCTGGGCGGCCTCCTGGCGCTCCGCCTTGATCTTTTCCTGTTCCACGCCATAGTCGTAGCCCCGGCGGTTGGCCACCGTCTCCTTGGACACGATCCCGGTGCTCAGGTCAAAGCCCAGGGCGCTGGCCTGCTCCGTCTCCATGATGGGGAGCGGCTCCTGCCAGTCGATGGACACCTCGACGTCGCGGCCATGGCCCATCATCTCCAGCGCTCGCCGGCTCACCTCCTCCAGCACCTCCCCGTACAGGCGCCGCTTGGTCTGGGTCTTCTCCAGGAGATCGGAGTAGAGGA
Source organism: Chloroflexota bacterium (assembly GCA_012513725.1). Classification (GTDB taxonomy): domain Bacteria; phylum Chloroflexota; class Anaerolineae; order UBA1429; family UBA1429; genus JAAZBQ01. The sequence continues at coordinate 265 of JAAZBQ010000715.1, read as the reverse complement.
TGCGGAGGGCGAACCCGGATTGCGCGCCCATCTGCACCTCGCCCGGGTTCATCTCCGGCACCCGGACGATCTCGTAGAAGGACTGGACCAGGAACTGGAGAAAGCCCTGGGCCGAGGGATCGGAGGCCATCTGGAGGTACTGGAGGGCGGCCTTCTCCGTGCCCGCCAGGATCGCCTTGCCCGGCTCCACGGAGAGGTCTTTCTGGGCAAACCCGTAGCCCCAGGGGATGGGGTGGGCGAAGAGCCGCTGGATGCGGTTGATGTT
>JAAZBQ010000714.1 GCA_012513725.1 Chloroflexota bacterium | reverse complement strand
GTGATCGGCATCCGCCAGGGCGTGGCCACCGTCCAGGTCTACGAGGATACGACGGGCATCCGCCCGGGCGACGCGGTGTACGGCACCGGGGCCCCCCTGAGCGTGGAGCTGGGGCCGGGACTGGTGGGGCGCATCTACGATGGCATCCAGCGCCCCCTGGTCAGCCTCGCCGATCGCTCGGGCGATTTCATCCAGCGGGGGGTCAGCGCGCCCCCCCTCGATCGCGAGGTCACGTGGGAGTGGCAGCCCGTGGCCCGCACGGGCGCCACGGTGCAACCGGGCGACGTCCTGGGCGTGCTCCCGGAGACGCCCCTGGTGGAGCACCGCGTGATGGCGCCGCCGGACGTGACCGGCGAGGTCACTTGGCTGGCCCCTGCCGGGCAATACACCGTGGACGAGCCCGTGGCTCGGGTGTCCACCCGCCGCGGCGAGCGCACGCTGACCATGATGCGGCGCTGGGCGGTGCGCACGCGCCGGCCCGTCCGCGAACGCCTGCAGCCCAGCGAGCCCCTGGTCACCGGTCAGCGGGTGATCGACACCCTGTTTCCGCTGGCCAAGGGCGGCACGGCGGCCCTGCCGGGCGGTTTCGGCGCCGGCAAGACGGTGCTGCAACATGCCCTGGCCAAGTTCTCCGACGCCGACCTGATCGTCTACGTGGGCTGCGGCGAGCGGGGCAACGAGATCACCGACGTGCTCACCCAGTTCCCGCGACTGATCGACCCGCGAACGGGGCACTCGCTGATGGAGCGCACCCTCTTGATCGCCAACACGTCCAACATGCCGGTGGCCGCCCGCGAGGCCTCCATCTATACCGGCATCACCCTGGCCGAGTACTATCGCGACATGGGCTACCACGTCGCGCTGATGGCCGATTCCACCTCACGCTGGGCAGAGGCGCTGCGCGAGGTCTCGGGCCGCCTGGAAGAGATGCCGGCCGAGGAGGGCTTTCCCGCCTACCTCCCCTCCCGCCTGGCCTCGTTCTACGAGCGGGCGGGGTTGGTCACCACGCTCGGGGGCCAGCAGGGCTCCGTCTCCATCGTCGGGGCCGTGTCCCCTCCCGGCGGCGACTTTTCGGAGCCCGTCACCCAGCACACGCGCCGGTTCATCCGCACCTTCTGGGCGCTGGACAAGTCGCTGGCCGCGGCCCGGCACTTTCCCGCCATCAACTGGCTGGAATCCTACTCGGGTTATGTCGAGAGCGTGACGCCGTGGTGGTCGGAGCACGTCACCGAAGAGTGGCCGGAACTTCGCCAGCGGGTGATGGGCATCCTCCAGCAAGAGTCGCAGCTCCAGGAGATCGTCCGCCTGGTGGGGCCCGATACGCTCCCGGACGACCAGCGCTTCCTGCTGTTTGTGGCGCGCATGATCCACGAGGCGTTCCTGCAGCAGAACGCCCTGGACCCCATCGACGCCTCGACCAGCCCGGGAAAGCAGGTGGCCATCCTGCGGGTCATCCTCCACGGATTCGAGCGGGGCAACGAGATCATCGGGCTCGGCGCCCCCTCCTACCGCCTGCAGGACGAGGTGGCCATCTGGCCATCGATCGTCCGGGCCAAGGCCAGCGTGCCGAACGACGACCTGGCTGCGTTCGAGCGGCTCCGGCAGGAGATGGACGCGCAGATGGACGCCGTACGGAAGGATTATGTCGATGAGTCTCAAGGATAGGGGCGCCGGCGCGTACCGGCCACTGTTGCCCACCAAGCAATACGAGGGGCTCTCCGCGGCATATGGCCCCATCATCGTGGTCGAGGGCGCCAGCGACGTCGGCTATAACGAGGAGGTCGAGGTCCTGCTCCCCAACGGCGACCTTCGCCGGGGCCGGGTGCTGGAGGCGGGCGCCCGCACCACCGTGGTGGAGGTGTGGGGCGGGACCGCCGGGCTCGAGGTGGCGGCCACGAACGTGCGCTTTACCGGGCGCCCGCTGCACGCGCCCGTCGCCGCCAGCATGCTGGGCCGGGTGTTCAACGGCCTCGGCGACCCCATCGACGGCATCGCCGCGCCGATCGCCGAGGACCGCCGCGACGTGAACGGTGCGCCGATCAACCCCACCCGACGCTCCTATCCGCGGGACCTCATCACGACGGGCGTTTCGGCCATCGACGGGATGAACACCCTGGTGCGCGGGCAAAAGCTGCCGATCTTTTCCGGCAGCGGCCTGCCCCACAACGAGCTGAGCGCCCAGATCGCCCGCCAGGCGCAGTTCGCCGGCGGCAAAGAGGGCTTTGCCGTCATCTTTTGCGCCATGGGCGTCAAGCACGACGATGCCGAGTTCTTCCGGGGGGCCTTTGCCACCAGCGGCGCCCTGAGCAACACGGCGATGTTCCTGAACCTCGCCGACGACCCGCCCATCGAGCGGATCATGACCCCCCGGGTGGCCCTGACGCTGGCCGAGTTCCTGGCGTTTGACCGGGGGATGGACGTCCTGGTGATCATGACGGACATGACCAACTATGGCGAGGCGCTCCGCGAGTTGGCCTCGGAGCGGGGCGAGGTGCCCTCGCGCCAGGGCTACCCCGGCTACCTGTACAGCGATCTGGCCTCGCTCTACGAGCGCACCGGCCTGCTCATCGATCGGCCGGGCTCCATCACCCAGGTGCCCATCCTGACCATGCCCAACGACGACATCAACCACCCCATTCCCGATCTGACGGGGTTCATCACCGAGGGCCAGATCGTCCTCTCCCGCGACCTGTTCCGGCGGGGCATCTACCCGCCCATCGACGTGCTCCCCTCCCTGTCGCGCCTGATGAAGGACGGCATCGGCGAGGGCGCCACCCGCGATGACCACCCCGACCTCGCCAACCAGCTGTACGCAGCATACGCCCACGTCCAGGACGTGCGCGCCCTGGCGGCCGTCATCGGCGAGGAGGAGCTCTCCGCCACCGATCGGCGGTACGTGGCCCTCGGCCAGCGCTTTGAGGAGACCTTTGTGCGGCAGGGGCTCTACGAGGCGCGCTCCATCGAGGAGACGCTGAACCTCGGCTGGCAGGTCCTCGGCCTCCTGCCGCGCTCGGAGCTGACCCGGGTCTCCGATCGGGTCCTCGACCGGCGCTACCCCAGGGGAACGGAGGGCTGACGATGCTCCGGCAGCGGATGTCGGCGACGCGCAGCAACCTGCTGGCCGTGCGCGATCGGCTGGCCCTGGCACAGCAGGGGTTCGAGCTCCTGGACCGCAAGCGCGACGTCCTGGTAGGTGAGATCCTGCGGATGATCGGCGACGCGGAGGCGGTCCAGCGCGAGGTGGACGAGCAGTTCGCGCGAGCCTATCGCCTCCTGCAGCAGGCCCGCGCCGTCATGGGCACCGAGCGGGTGCGCCGCACGGCCCTCCGCACGCAGGAGGTGGATGTGCAGATCACTCCGCGCTCGGTGATGGGCGTCACGGTGCCCTCGGTGCAGGCCCGCCTGCCGGAATCCCAGCTGGCCTACGGGTTTGGCGACACCAGCGTGCTGATGGACCAGGCCCGCGTCGAGTGGGGACGCGCGCTGGGCCTGATGGGCCGGCTGTCGGAGGTGGTCACCACCATCTGGCGCCTGGCTTATGAGCTGCGCCGCACCCAGCGGCGGGTGAACGCCCTAGAGCACGTCTTTATCCCCTCCTACCAGGAGGCCCTGCACGCCATCGAGCAGGCGCTGGAGGAAAAGGAGCGCGAGGAGCACTTTCGCATGAAGCGGGCCAAGGACGCGCTGGACCGGCGCCGGGCGACGGGAGATGCCGATTCCTGACGCGCCGCGCGCGATCGGTTGCCGCGGCTGCAGCGGGCCGCTATACTCCTCTCGCCGTCACCCCAGGCGGCCTGCTCACAGACAGGAGGCGCACCGATGACCTGGACCTCGCCCTTTGCCCGACCCGGCCGCTGGCTAAAGGGCAACCTGCACACCCACACCACCCAGTCGGACGGACAAAAGAGCCCGCAGGAAGCGATCGCCTGGTACCGCGACCACCACTATGATTTCCTGGCCATCACCGACCACTGGGTGCACACACCGGGCTCCGGCGACGGCCTGCGCGCCGGGTTCATTCTCCTCAGCGGCGCGGAGCTCCACGGCCCCGGCTACCACATGCTCTGCCTCGGGCTGAGCGCGTTGCCCCCCCGCGAACTGGATGGCGACCCCGCCGCGCTGGCCCGCGCCGTCCGCGAACTCGGTGGCCTGCCCTACTTTGCGCACCCCTACTGGATGGGGCAATCCTCGGCCGACATCGCCCCCGTGAAAGAGGTCGCCGGCATCGAGGTGTTCAACTCGGTCTGCGAGCAGATGGTGGGGCTGGGCTACTCCCGCGTGCAGTGGGATGAGCTCCTGGGCCAGGGGCGCCGGCTGACCGGCCTGGCCGTCGACGACGTGCACTGGAAGCACGGGGCCCAGGGACGCGGGTTCGTCATGGTGCGCACCGACGACGCCAGCGAGGCCGGCATCCTCCGGGCGCTGGCCGAGGGATCGTTCTACTCGAGCACCGGCCCGGCGATCCTGGACCTCTCGTTGGCCACCATGGAGGACGGGCAGCCGGCCCTCAAGGTGCGCTGCAGCCCCTGCGAGACGATCGTGTTCCACGCCCGGGGGTCGCGCGGGCGGCGCATCGTGCCCGAGGAGGGCAGGGCGCTGGACGGCGCGACGTGGCCCATCAAGGAAGATCAGGTGTACCTGCGCGTGGAGTGCCACGACGCAGCAGGCGGCGTCGCCTGGACGAACCCCCTATACGTCTCCGACATCCTCTCCTAGACCGGCAGGCGGCCTCGCGACGCACGATGTGCAAAGGAGGCAAACGTGAAGCGAAACAACTGGATCCTGATCGTGGTGCTGGCGGCCGCGGTGCTGCTCTTTTGCTGCTGCGCCATCATGTTCGCCCTGTGGGTGCCCCGTCGGGCCGGCGGCCCGGCGACGGGGTTCTCGTTCGGCGGCGGTAACACGGTGGCCATCGTGCCCGTAGAAGGCGCGATCCTCTATGGCGGCGCCAACATCCCGGGCCAGACGACCGCCGCGTACTCGGACCGGATCGTCGAGGACCTCCGCCGGGCCGAGGCAGACCCCTCGGTGGCCGCCATCGTCCTGGACGTGAACAGCCCGGGCGGCAGCGTGGTGGCCTCGGCCGACATCCACCGGGCGCTCCTGGAGACCAGCAAGCCCGTGGTGACCAGCATGGGCGAGACGGCCGCCTCCGGCGGCTACTATATCGCCTGCGCCACGGAGCGCATCGTGGCGAGGCCGGCCACCATGACGGGCTCCATCGGCGTTCTGTTCCAGTTGGTGAACGTTGAGGACCTGCTGGACACGCTGGGGATCGAGTTCTTTTCCATCACCAGCGGCCCGATGAAGGACGCCGGCAGCGCCTTTGACGAGTTCACCGCCGAGGAACACGCCATGTATGCCGGTCTGGTGCGCGAGTCGTACGACGAGTTCGTCAACGTGGTCGCCGAGGGCCGCGGGTTGCCCGAGGAGCGGGTCCGCGAGCTGGCCGACGGGCGCGTGTACAGCGGAGAGCAGGCCCTGGACCTGGACCTGATCGACACCCTCGGCACCCTGGACGACGCCGTGACCATCGCGGCGGAGCTGGCCGGCATCTCGGGCGAGCCCCGGATCCTGCGTTACGAGCGGCCGCCCACCCTCATGCAGACGCTCCTCGGCCGCGCCCAGGCGCCGACCGAGGGAGAGCGCCTCATCGAGGCCCTCCTGGCGCCGGATACCAAGGCCCAGTTGCTGTACCTCTACGACGCCCCCTGAGGCCGACGGCCAACGCCACGGCCGGGCAGGAGCACCCTCCTGCCCGGCCGTTTGGTGTCTCGCGGCGGCGCCTCAGGCACCCCACACCCGGGGCATCCGCGTCGGCTCGCGGCGCAGTTCGGCGTTCATGAAGCGGTGCAAGAGATCCGCCTTGAGCGCCAGGTGCGCGGGATCATCCCACAGGTTGCGGCGCTCCTCGGGGTCCTCCTGCAGGTCAAAGATCTCGCCATAGTCGTGGTCGCGGTATACGGTGATCTTGTAACGGTCGTCCACGTAGGTGCGCAGGTGCACCTTGCTGGGCTCGTGGCGGTTCTCGACGATCACGTGGTCGCGGGCGGAGGCCCCATCCTGCCACGCCTGCACCTGGCTGATCCCCTGCATGGCCCCGGGCACCTCGAGCCCTGCGGCGTCCAGGAAGGTGGGGGCATAGTCCACCTGCGACTGCAGCGCCGTCGACACGCCGCCCTCCGGCAGGCGCCCGGGCCAACGGGCCAGCATCGGGATGCGGATCATGTCCTCATAGTGGAACGCGCCCTTGGCCACCAGGCCGTGCTGCCCCAAAAAGTGGCCGTGGTCGGTGGCAAACACCACCAAGGTGTTCTCGGCGATCCCCAGCCGGTCCAAAGAGTCCAGGATGCGGCCGATCTCCTGGTCCATGAACGAGATCATGCCATAGTACGTGGCGATGGCGCGGCGCAGCTCGGCCTCCTCCATCCGGTGGGAGTGGAACCCGTGGGGGCCAAAGGTCTCCCGGTAAGCCGAGAAATCGGGGCGCTCTTCCTGGGTCAGGCGATAGTGCGGCGGCATGTGCTCGTACTCGTCGGCCGAAAGCGTCCCCGGCTCCATGTCCTCCAGGTCGTACATCGAGGCCCACGGCTCGGGCACCAGGTAGGGCGGGTGGGGATCCTGGAACGAGGCCCAGGTAAAGAACGGCCGCCCCTCGGCCACCGCGCGTTCGATGTTCGCCACGGTCCGTTCGCCCGTCCACCGCGTATAGTGGAACTCATGCGGGAGGCTCCACGTGTGGCGGTCCGACATCCAGTACGGCCGCCCGTCGCTCTGGCGCGGCTTCGGGGGCCACTCCTGAAAGTAGTCCTGCCAGTTGGTCAGCCCCTGCTCCTCCATCCAGATGGCATAGTGCTGGCCCGCATGCGATTCGTCCGCGTGGTTGCGGGCCGTCTCCACGTGCTGAAAGCCGTACCAGGGGCCGTGAAAGCCCCGCCAAAAGTCCAGATCGCGCATGGTCGGCTGGCACTCGATGGAGAGGCTCTCGGGGGTGGAGGCCAGCGGCTGAAAGTGCGCCTTGCCGACCAGCGTCGTGGCATAGCCGGCGCGTCCCAGTATGTCGCCGACGGTGGGCACGTCCTCGGGGAGCTTGACCCCGATGGTCCAGCAGTGGTGCCAAGCGGGGTACAGCCCGGTGATGATGCTGGAGCGCGACGGGGAGCAGACCGGGTTCGAGCAGTAGGCGCGCTGAAAGCGCACGCCCTCCCGGGCCAGGCGGTCCAGGTGCGGCGTGCGGATGCGCGGGTTCGTCACGCCGAGGGTGTCCCAGTGCTGCTGGTCGCTGGTGATGAGCAGGATGTTGGGCCGATTCGAGGGCATGGGGGATCCTTTCGCGCGCTATGAGGGCGGGTACGTGCGATGCGACCGTTCGGCCGGCGCTACAGGAGCGAGGGCGGGATGCTGCCCGAGGAGCGGCCGCCCGGCTCGCCGAACTCGTGCAG
>JAAZBQ010000097.1 GCA_012513725.1 Chloroflexota bacterium | reverse complement strand
CCGCTACCGCACGGCACCCCAAGTCCCCCATCCGAGCACGCGCGCCTCATGTACGTCACGGGCATCCACAATGGCTGCAGGCTCACCCGTGCCACGTGGGTCTCGTATCATGAGTATCATGAACGTCATGAACTGGGCGGAGACCGGCGCCTACTTGATGATGATGATGACATTCACGCGCCGGCGTCAGCCCGCGTTCATGACCTTCATGATACTCATGACACTATCCGATACCCAGGTTGCCCCTAGTCCTTGAGCCCTCGGGCAGGGATCACCTGGACCTGCAGCGTAGAGCGGCCCCACGTCGCCTCGGACCAGGCGGCGGGCATCTCCTCGGCCATGCGGAGCAGGTTCTGCTCCTGCTTGGGCCTGATCTGCTCATCTCTCCCCTTGACCACTACCAGGAGGGCGCGGAGGTCGCGGGCGCTCTCGTCGGTGTCGGGATCCCGGCGCCCGTCACCGCTATAGTAGCGGCCGCCAGCCAGCGATAGGCCGTAGATAAGGTCGTCGAGCGTCAGGCGCTCGTCGGCGCCCGCCTCGTTCGGCCCGTCGGGCCGCTCCACGGCATAGGCGTACGTCGACGCCTCCTCATAGCCCATCAGCCCCATGGCGTACAGGTCAAAGGCGTTGTAGAGCCGGCCGGTAGGAGTGCCCGACATGATGCCCGGCAGGCCCTCATCGATCCACGTGCGCGTCCAGTGGCTGGTGGCTGCGCCCAGCCACGCGATGGGCTTCTCGGGCGTCCAGGCGGCGTCCACGTCGACCCCTCGGGCCATCCGCACCCCCCAATAGTGCCCGATCTCGTGAAAGGCGATCACCGTGCCGGTGAGCCCCTGCACGCCCGGCAGGCGCATGGTGAGGAGATCCAGCGAGTTCATGTGCGGCGCGCTTCGCAGGCGGGGCCAGCCGAGCGGCGTGTGCGGGCGCCCGCGCCCGGAGTTGCTCAGGCCGATGTTGGCGGCGGGCGTGGAGTACCGGGGGCCCGCGTGCACCCAGCCAGGCACTTCGTCGACGGTGTACAGCAGGCAAAAGTCGTACTGCGACGCGTCGACGTGGGCGGCCAGGTCGTTCAGGATGCGCGTGGTGTCAAATCCGGCGGCCTGGCTGCGGGCGTCGCTGATGGCGGGATCCGGCGCGTCGTGAACGTCATACACCGAGTCGTAGCTCAGCACCACGGCGGATTCGCCGAGGAACTCGACGTCGGGGGGCGCCGGCCGCGCGGGGGAGAGCGCACGGAGGCCGTCGGCGATCCGGGCCACCGACGCGTGGCCGATCAGTCCAGAGATCCAGGACGCGCTGTTCTCTCCGGCGGAGCGATTGCCGAGGTCCAGCAGGGCGGAAAAGAAAGCGCGGCCGCGCAGGCCGGCGCTCCACCCGGGCTCGATGCCGGGGGGCCGCCCTTCGGCGACGGGCGGATGGATGACGAGGCCGGCGGCGACGAGGCAGGTCAGGCATGCCACGACCGCGAGCATACGGATGGCGCGCGCCTTGGGCGTCATGCGGCGGCTCCTTGAGGGTGAGTAGATGGTGAGGGTGAGTGGGTTCGGGCACGTAGCCGTCGAACGACAGTCCTAGGCGGATGCACCTCCTGACCCGATCAACTGCGCCCGGCATGGTAGCCCGAAAGGAACGGACCCGCAAACCGGCCCGCTTTGACGATAACTACGGGGGCCGGTCGGAGGCTGCCGACGTTGCGCGGGCCCGGCGGGGGCCGTACAATCGCGCCAGCGGCCAACCCCCACAGGAGGAAACCCATGAAGATCAGTGAGGTTCGGCTTGTCCGGCTGCACGGCGTGTTCGACGATCCAGGGCCCCGCAGCGTGGAGCGCCAGGTGGGAGCACTCGATCTCTACCCCGAGTTCCGCGAGCAGGCGGCGCCCGCCCGCGGCGACGCGGAGCCTCGCCCCATCACGGCGATCTATGTCCAGATTGCTACCGACGAGGGCCTCACCGGCACCTGGGGTCCGCTGATGGCCGACCAGGCGTTCCAGATCGGTGCGCACCTGCGGCGTCACCTCCTGGGGCGCGACCCGATTGCCTCCGAGCGCATCTGGGACGTTCTGTCGCGCCAGGACCGGCACGCGCGCAAGGGCTATATGATGATGGCCATCAGCGCGGTGGACCTGGCCCTATGGGACATTCGCGGCAAGGCCGCCAGCCTGCCCGTGTACCGCCTGCTGGGTGGCCCCACGCGGGATGCGGTGCCGGCCTACGCCTCTTGCCTCGGCTACTCGCTCGATCTCGATGCCGTCCGCCGGCAGGCGGTGGCGTTCAAGGAGGAGGGCTATGGCGCACAAAAGTGGTTCTTCCGCTACGGTCCTGGCCACGGGCGGGCGGCGCTGGAGAAGAACATGGCCCTGGTGCGCACGCTACGCGAGGCGGTCGGCGACGACGTGGACCTGATGTTCGACGCCTGGCTTGGGTGGGACGTTCCCTTTAGCATCGAGATGGGCCGGCGCATGGCCCCCTTTAGCCCCCGCTGGCTCGAGGAGCCCGTGCCGCCCGATCGGATCGATGCCTATGCCGAGATCCGCCGGCAAGCGGGGATTCCGATCGCCGGTGGCGAGCACGAGTACACGCGCTGGGGCTTCAAGACCCTCCTGGACGCAGAGGCGATCGACGTGGTGCAGGCCGATCCCGACTGGACCGGGGGCCTGAGCGAGATGGTCAAGATCTGCGCGCTGGCCTCTGCCTATGGCAAGCAGGTGATCCCCCACGGGCACTCGGTACTGCCGGCGCTGCACCTCATCGCGGCCCAGTCGGCAGAGGTGTGTCCGCTTCTGGAGTACCTCATCCTGCACAATGCGCAGAAACAATGGTTCCACAAGAACAAGTACGTGCCGGAGAACGGCATGATGCGCCTGCCCGAGGGGCCGGGGCTGGGGCTGGAGATCGATCCCGCGCGCGTGACGCAGCGGGAAGAGTTGCACTGGGAGTAGCGTCGCCGCCAGCACAAGGCCGACCGGCCGAGCACGCCCTGGTGCTCGGCCGGTCGTTCGTCTACTCGCGCTCGGTCACGTACCAGCGGCTGTCGATCCGCTCGACGACGTACCAGGTCTCGTACGCGTCGCCGGTGACCGAGCTCTCCAGGGCGCCGTCGCAGTACTTTTTGCGGGACTCGGTCTTGAACACGGTGACCCGCGCATAGTTGTCGTCGCGGAGTTCGTCGATCTCGACCTGCATGGGGCTATCCAGCGAGATCTCCCAGTAGCAACCGGCCGCCCGGGTGTCGTCCACCAATGCCGTCTGCCGCTGGAGGGCGCTCTTGGCCAGCACCGCAGAGAGGCCGCTGGTCTCGCCGGTGCGCTGCGACTCTTCCTTGGCCTCCTGGAAGCGTTCCACGGCGTCGACGATAGCCGCCTCGATCTGTTCCCGGGTCGGCACGGTGGGTGAGGGCCGCGGCGTCGGCGACGGCGGCGCGGAGGTGGGCAGCGCCGGCATCGTCGGCTGCTCGGCCGGCGGCTCCGGCGTCGGGTTCTGCGGGTCCGCTTGTGCTTCTCCCTCGGGGTCGGCTGCCCCTTCGGGCTCGGCTTCGCCCTCGGGGGCGATGGTGGGATAGGCGCCCTCGCCGGCCGCACTCACCTGCGTGGTCGAGGGCGTGGGATTCTCGGCGCCGGGCGGCTCCTCGCCGGGATTTCCCAGGACGAGGACCAGCGCGATCGCCCCTAGGATGGCTCCCCCCACAAAGAGACCGACGGACTGCCACGGAAAGGCGGCCGACTGGCGTCGTCTGAAGCTCATCCTGACCTCCTGGGCTGGCTGCGAATGGTAGCCTGTAGACGGCATGGGGTGGGCAAGGGTTCCCCGAGGATGCCGGGTGCGGGCCGCGGCGTGCGCGTCCGCTGCCATTATACACGGTTCAGATCTCGGGGCAACGGCATCTCGGCGCCTGACTGTCTGGCAGGGCCGACAATCGGCGTTCCGCTGCCGCATCGCACGGGATCGAACGCTCCTGAACGCCGGTGAACCAATGAACGGCGTCTCGCTCTCGTTGCTTGGCTGCTAGGCCCTGCGGTTATACTGACCGGTCTAGCGATGCAGGCGGGCGGAAGGTCGGCGCCAGGGCGGCCTCTGCGGCCAGCAGGCCATACAGCAAGCGATCCCAGCGGCGCCCGCCGGCGTAGATTGCCTCCCGCTGGCGCCCCTCCGCCTGAAAGCCGACTCTCTCCAGGCAGCGGCACGCGGCCTCGTTGTGCTCGATCACGTGAGCCGACAACCGGTGCAAGCCGAGTTCCCAGAAGGCGTACCGGACCATGACCCGGATCGCGTCGCTACCGTAACCCCGGCCGCGGTGCTCCCGGCGGGCGATGCCCACTCCGAGGTCGGCGGCGCGTGCTTGCCAGTCGATGCGGGCGATCTGGATGTCGCCTACGAGCGGCCCTCCCGCCGCCCAGATGCCCAGGTACACCTGTTCGCGGCCCTGCTTGCGCTGGATGTCCTCGAACCAGTCGTCCGCCCCCTCCCGGGAGAGGCCGGGCCGCAGGGGTTCGGTGGGGAGGGGTTCGGCGGGCTCATAGGCCTCCCACAGCGCCCGACAGTCCTCCCGCTCCAGCGTTCCGAGGGCCACCATGGTTCCGCGGAGGGAGATCATGGCCTTCCCTCTGTACCGTGTTCGCCCCGCGTCGGGGCGGGCATCGCGCTCGGAGGCTGACCCGCGTGTATGCGACGCTTCTGTGCGTGGCTCGAGATGGACAATCGACCGCAGCACGCAAGGAACACGTCCACGGCAGTGGCCTGTGGGCATGGATAGGGGAAGGAACGATTGTGCGCGGGCATGATGTGGTCTCCAGGGTAGGATGGCCGGCTGGATCGCGGCGTTCAGGGCGTCAGGAGGGCCAGCCCCGTCTCGGGATCCGTGCGCCGCTGCAGGTGTCCCGGCTGCTCGTGGAGCACGACCTCCAGGGTCGGCCAGGCCCGCGCCTCGAGGATGTGGCCGCCGTGCGCCGTACCATCGATCTTGCCCACCACCACATGGGCGTGGATCTGGGGCTTGCCGTCGTCGATGGCCACGTTGCCCACCAGCGACACGACCTCCACTTGCTCATCGATCGGGATCCGCCGATAGTCCTTGCGTTCCTGCTCGAAATAGCCGAGGGTTACGCTCTCAAAGGCGCCGATGCCGGTGAACGCGCTGCCAGTAAGGCCTTCCTCCTCGGCGAACGTCTCCAGACCACCAACCACCTCCTCCCCCTTCTCAAAGACCAGGACGTAGGTGCGCTCGGGCGCATCCTGCAGACGTTTCGATCGCATGGGTCTCCTCCCTCATCTCAATTCCCGGCGGCAGGCCGCGGCCAGGCAGGGAGTGGGCTGTGGCGACGGCGGTCCTACCTGTCGGCGGGGCTATGCTTCGCTCCGGACGACCCCCGTCAACGAGAGTTCATCGGCGCGGTGGCAGGCGACATAATGCTCATCTCCGATGTCGCGCCACTCGGGTTCTTCCTCTGCACATCGCTCCTGGGCATACCGACAGCGGGGGTGGAACTTGCAGCCGGAAGGTGGGTTCGCCGGGCTGGGAACGTCGCCGGGCAGGATGATGCGCTTTTTGACTGCGTCGGGATCGGTGCGCGGCACGGCCGAGAGCAGGGCCTCGGTGTAAGGGTGCTGGGGGTCCGTGTAGACCCGGTTCGTCGCCGACATCTCCACGATGTTCCCCAAGTACATGACCGCCACCCGGTCGCTGACGTTCTCGACGACGGACAGATCGTGGGCCACAAAGAGGTAGGTGAGGCCAAAGCTGGACTGCAGGTCGTTCAACAGGTTGAGGACCTGGGCCTGGATGGAAACGTCCAGCGCAGAGACCGGCTCGTCGCAGACGATCAGCTGGGGCCGCAGGGCCAGGGCGCGGGCGATGCCGATGCGCTGGCGCTGGCCGCCGGAGAACGCATAGGGGTAGCGGTTCATATGCTGGACGCGCAGGCCGACCAGCTCCAACAGCTCCCGCGTGCGGTGGCGCAGATCGTCGCCGCTGGCCAACCCGTGTACGACCAGCGGCTCGGAGACGATCTCCATCACCGTCATGCGTGGGTTCAGCGAGGAATAGGGGTCCTGGAAGATGATCTGCATCTCCCGCCGGAAGGGCTTGAGCTCTGTCTTGGAGAGCGTGGTGAGGTCCACCATGTCACCGTTGTGCCGATAGTGCACGGTGCCAGCGGTGGGCTCGTATTGGCGCAGGATGAGGCGGCCCAGGGTGGTCTTCCCACAGCCCGACTCGCCCACCAGACCCAGCGATTCGCCCTGGCGGATGTACAGGCTGACGCCGTCGACGGCCCGGACGTGGCCCACGGTGCGACGAAAGAACCCCTTTTGGATGGGGAACCACTTTTTCAGGTTCTGGGTTTCTAGCAATACGGGGGCCTGATCAGGCATCGTCCATCACCTCGGCTACTGGTAGAGAGCGCAGCGCACCTGGTGCCCGGGCTCAACTTCGACGATGGGCACCTCTCCCTCGGCGCTGCAGACGGGCCGCTGCTCGGACTTGCAGCGCGGGCGGAACGGACAGCCGGTGGGCACGGAGAACGGGTCGGGCACGGTGCCCGGAATCGGCACCAGGCGCACCCGCTGGCTGCTCCCCAGCCGCGGCACCGACTGCAGGAGTCCGACGGTGTAGGGATGCTGCGGGTTCTTGAAAATCTGGCGCACCGTGCCGCTCTCCACCACGCGGCCCATATACATCACCGCGACGTGGTCCGCCATCTCGGCGACCACGCCCAGGTTGTGGGTGATCATCAGGATGGCGGCGTTGTGGCGGCTCTGCAACTGCCGCATGAGGTCCAGGATCTGCGCCTGGATGGTGACATCCAGCGCCGTCGTGGGCTCGTCGGCGATGAGCAGCGCAGGATTGCAGGAAAGCGCCATGGCGATCATGGCCCGCTGGCGCATGCCGCCGGAGAGCTGGTGCGGGAACTGGCGCACGCGCTGCTCGGGGAGCGACATGCCCACCTCGGCCAGCATCTCGACGGCACGCTCCATGGCCTCCTCGGTGGTCAGACCCTGGTGCAGGGCGATGGCCTCGGAGATCTGGTCGCCGATGGTGTGCACGGGGGAGAGGGAGGTCATCGGCTCCTGGAAGATCATGGCGATCTCATTGCCCCGGATGGACCGTATCTCGTCGGCGTAGGGGTCCAGCGAGACCAGGTCGATGCAGTCCCCGTTGCGCCGTCGGAACCAGATCGTGCCGTCCACAATGCGCGCCAGCCGCGAGGGCAACAGTCGCAGCACGGAAAAGGCGGTGACCGACTTGCCACACCCCGACTCACCCACCAGGCCCAGGGTCTGGCCGGGGGCGATCTCGAAGGAGACCCCATCTACCGCCCGCACGACGCCGTCGGCCGTGAAAAAGTGCGTCTTGAGGTCCTCGATACGTAGCAGCGAACCGTTGTTGTCACTCATGCTCTACACCGTGTAGGGGTCCGAGGCGTCGCGCAGCCCATCGCCCATAAAGTTGAACGCCAGCACCGTGGCAGCGATGAACGCCGCGGGGAGAAGCAGCCAGGGAGCATGCGCCACCGACTCGAGGTTCTGGCACTCTTCCAGGAGCACGCCCCAACTGGTGAGCGGTGGTCGTATGCCGAGGCCCAGGAAGGAGAGCGTCGTCTCGGCCAGGATCATCGAAGGCATCGACAGGGTGGCGATCACGATGATGTGCCCGAGGACGGCAGGCATCAGGTGGCGAAACAGGATCCGCCGGTCCGGCGCGCCCATCAGCTGCGCCGCGACGATGAACTCGGTGTCGCGGAGAGCCAGCACCCGGCCGCGCAACTGCCTGGCCAGCCAGGTCCACCCAACGAGAGACAGGATGATCGTGATGGCAAAGTAGGTGCGCAGCGGCGGCCAGTGTGCGGGCAGGGCCGCCGAGAGCGCCATCCACAGGGGTATCGAAGGGAAGGAGCGGATGAACTCGATCAGCCGCTGCAAGAGGTTGTCCACCCAGCCCCCATAGTAGCCGGACGAGATCCCGATGACCGTGCCGATCAACAGGCTCATGGCTACGCCCACCAGGCCGACGGTGAGGGATATCTGGCTCCCCAGGATGATGCGGCTGAACATGTCCCGGCCCTGCCGATCGGTGCCCAGGAGAAAGATGCCCATGTCGGGCTCTTCTAGCCCAAAGAGATGCACCGTCGAGGGGATGACTCCCAGGAACCGGTAGGGCTCTGCATGCACGAACAAGTGCACGCGGAGCCGGTCGCCATAGTCGGGTACATAGTAACGGCGCAACGTCTCCGGGTCGACCTCCCGGTGGAGGTTGGCCACCCAGGGCCGCAACCGCCCCTCGTCCAGGAGGTGGATCCGCTGGGGCGGGGCCCAGATGTACGTGGTCTGGCGCGTATGTGCGCCATAGGGGGCGATGAACGGCGCCAGGATGGCGAGCACGTACATGCCGATGATGATGGCGCCGCCGATGATGGCGGCCCGGTTGCTGCGGAACTTGCGCCACATGAGCGCCCACTGCGAGGCGGCAAACCGTCGCTCTTCCTCCTCGCGCAGGCGCGCGGCTTCGGGCGTGTCGTCGTATTCCCATGCGTCAGCCGCTGCCGAGTCTACATACTGGGGCATGTTGTACCCTCTAGTCGTATCGGATGCGCGGATCCAACCACGCCAGCGTCACGTCGGCCAGGAGGTTGCCCACCACCAGCATCACCGACAGCGCCAGCAAAAAGGAGCCCGCCAGGTACATGTCCTGGTTGATCAGTGCTCGCATGAACTGCGGACCCACCGTCGGCAGGGTGAGCACGATGCCCAGGATGGTGGCCCCGGAGATGATGTTCGGCAACCGCAGGCCCAGCACGCTGATCAGTGGGTTGATCGCTACGCGCACCGGGTACTTTTGTATGACACGGCGCTCGCTGAGCCCCTTGGCCCGCGCCGTCGTGACGTACTGCTCGCCCAGTTGCTCCAGGAGGTTCCCCCGCATGATGCGGATCAGCTCGGCCATGCCGCCGATGCTCAGGATCACGGTGGGCCAGATCATGTTGCGAAAGGCGTCCATGGCCTTGGTGAGGCCAAAGGGCATGTCCTCTACTCCGGGGGAGTAGAGCCCCGTAACGGGCAGGTCGAACACCGTCGCGCGGACGTAGAGGTAGATGAGGCCCAGCATAAAGGAGGGGACGGAGAGCCCCAAAAAGCCCACCAGCGTCAGGAGATGATCGCTGACCGAGTACTGGTGGGTCGCCGAGTAGATGCCGATGGGCACCGCCACAACCCACGTGATGGCCATCGACAGCACGGACATCAGGATGGTGAACCCGATGCGGCCGCCCAGGACCTCCGCGACCGGCTTTTTCCACTCGAACGAGTAGCCGAAATCGCCCCGGGGAAAGCCGCTCACCCAGCGCCAGTACTGCACGTGGATCGGCTGGTCCAGCCCGTACTGCCGCCGGAGCGCCGCCATGCTCGCCGCATCACCCCCCGAACCCGATTCGGCGGCGAATGCCGCCAGCGAGGTGGCAAAATCCCCCGGGGGCAGCTGGATGATGACAAAGGTCGCCATCGAAATGAGGATCAGGGTGGGTATCAATCCCAGCACACGCCGCAGCAGATAGCCGGTCAACGGAATCTCCTTTGCCAACCCATCGGGCGGGTATCGAGCCGTGGCCCGCTGGGGCGCCGCACGCGGCGCCCCAGCGGTTCTCTACCGAGCCGCTACTGCTTGAAGAAAAAGTGGCTCGGGTCCAGGTTGCCAGGCGTCATAAAGATCCAGTCGGACACGTTCTCTGCCGGAACGTTGCGGAAGTTGTTCTTGACGATCACCGGCGCCGGCGAGCCGCCGACGGTGCTGACCACCCAGGCGTTCTCCGCCGTGTAGCGGATGAGCTCCTTGCCGATTTCGACCTGCCGATCGGGATCGATCGTGGTGATGAACTCGTCGAACAGCGCCATGGCGTGCTTGACGTGCTCAGAGGGCTCTTCGCCCATGGCGCCCTTGGTCTTGTACCAGATGCCATAGGCGGGCCCCATCCACGAGCGCTCGTCAAAGGGGAACACGTAGATCGGGTCCACAAAGGGCTCCAGCCCACGGTCGGTGCCCCACGTGGCCACCTGCACCTCGTTGCCGGTTGCCCGGGTCCAGTACAGCGATCGCTCCATGGTGCGATAGTCCGCCTGCACCCCGATGGCCTGCCAGTTCTCGCAGGCGATCTGGATGGTGTCCAGCGAAGAGCCGGTCTCCTGCGTCTCTACGAGGATCTGCAGCGGCTGGCCGTCCGGGCGCACCCGCCAGCCGTCCGCGCCCTTGGTGAGGCCCATCCCGTCGAGGATCTCCTCTGCCTTGGCCGGGTCGAACTCGGTGTAGAGAGTCTTGATGTCGTCCTGATAGTAGGCCGAACCCTCCACCACCAGCTCCGACCGCGCCTCCGCCAAGCCCAGGTAGCTAACCTCGTTGATCGTGTCCCGGTCGATAGCGTAGGACATGGCCTGACGGAACTCGGCGTTCTGAAAGATCTCCTGGAGGACGGGGTCGCTGGTGTACGACTGGTTAAAGAAGAAGACCAGGTGCGAGCCGGCGCCCGGCTGCCACAGGAACGTCCGAAAGTCGTTGGCGGCCTCGTTCTCCTTGAACAGCGAGAACTTTTTGATGTCCATGCCGCGAGTCTGCATGTCGATCTCGCCCTGCATGGCCTTCAGGTTGATGACCTCGTTGTCCTCGACGAGATCCAGACGCACCTCATCGATGTATGGCAACTGGTTGCCCTCGGCGTCGACCTTCCAGTAGTACGGATTGCGCTTGGCGATCAGCCGGGTGGCCGAGGCGCCCCACTCGGTGACGGGCCAAGGCGTCAGCGTCGGCCGCTCGGGGTTATAGTCATCGGCCATTTCGTTGAACAGCGTGTAATCCGTCATCTCGCTGTTCAGTTTGGGGTGGAACTGCTCGAGGTAGTGCTTGGGCACAAAGCAGCCAAAGCGCTCAAAGTTCAGTGGCCACTGGTTGCCGTGGAATGCCAACATCCGCAGGATCAGACCGTTGGGACCATCAAACTGCATCTTGATGGTAAAGTCATCGATCTTTTCCAGGGTCATCGGCTTGTCATTCACCAGGTACTCGGCGTGGGGGTTGATCGACAGCTCGGGATCGAGCTCGACATACTCCCACCAGAAGATCATGTCGTCGACGGTAAAGGGCGCGCCGTCGGACCACTTGATCCCCTTGCGCATGTACAGGGTGATGGCCGAGCCGTCCTCGGAGAACTCCCAGGCGCTGGCGATGCCCGGCTGCACGGGGTCCTGCGGGTCGCGGGGCCAGCGCAGGATCGGCTCATAGTTCACGCGACCGTACGCGTGATAGTCCGAAACCCCCTTGAAGGCGCGACGCCAGGTGCCCCCGTACTGGCCGATCTCCTCGATCGGGGTGACGACCAACGGGTCCTCGGGGAGGCGTTCGTCAATGGGGGGCAACGCGCCCGCCTGCACCTGCTCGGCGAGGATGGGGGCCTCGCGGTAGCCAGTGCCGGACGGGGCGGGAGCGGCCGGAGCCGCAGGGGCTGCTGGGGCGGGCTCGTCAGCCACCGGGGCGGGCTCAGCGGTGGGCGGGACGCAGGCCGCGGCGAGCGTGCCTGCAGCGAATAGGGCGGATACGCGGAGAAACTCTCGGCGCGACACATTTCTCTTGGACACGGGAGACTCCTCTCATCGTGGTGCTGTGACGTCGTTGCCACTCGGAGAATCACCTATCCGGGTTGTCACGCTATCAGTACGCGCCGGCACTTCCAATCACTGGACTATGCGCATCGAATCGCTAGGCACCTCCTTCCGGTACCGATCCGCTAGGCTTGGCCTAGTATATGGGGCGTGTGCCGCAGCGTCAAGCATCTTTTATCGCTCCTTCACCCGGTGTCTGTCGGCGGGCGCCCGCCGTTGGCAAGCGCGCCCGCACGCGCTATCATCGCAGGCGGTCGCCCACATCCACCGTTAGGAGGGTCTCATGGCAGATATCCAGTTGCGCGCAGCCCAGGCCACGTCGGCCGCCGCCATCCAGCAGGCCATCGACAGCCTCGGGCCGGCCGGCGGATGCGTCATCCTGCCGGAAATGGACCTGGTCCTCGATCGGGCCATCCAGCTCCGCTCCGGCGTCACCCTGGTGGGCCAGGGACGCCGGACCATCCTCCGCCATGCGCCCGGCCGGGTCTACCCGTTCTCCGGGTACCACAACTATGGGATGCACGACGCCCCGCTCGAGTTCACCGACGGCCTGGCGCCCGGGATGACCGTGACCATGCGCGATCGCGTCCGCGGTGGCTTCTATGAGACGTTCGCCCGCATCACCTGGGTCGAGCAGGGCTGGGTGGGGCTGGACCGCGGCCTGCACTCGGACTACCGGCAGGACGAGGAACCCTTCCTGGCCACCAGCTTCCCGCTGATCTACGCTGAGAACGCCCGCAACGTCGCCGTGCGCTCGCTGACGCTGGACGGCAACCGGACGCAGCAGCCCGTCGGGATCGGCGCCTGTCGCGGCGCTGCGCTGTACCTGATCGGCACCGATGGGTTCACCGTGGAGGACGTGCACGAGGCGGATTTCGCCGGGGAGGGCCTCGGCTTTCAGATGTGCGCCCACGGCGAGATCCGCGATTGTCGCTTTGTCGGCAACGCCGGGAACGGCTACCACCCGGGCGCGGGGAGCACCGGGGTCCTGTTCGAACACTGCGAATCGCAGAACAACGAACTGGCCGGGTTCTTTTTCTGCGTGCGGGCCAACCACATCACCGTGCGGGGATGCTCGTTCGTCGAGAACCGGGTGGCTGGCGTCTCCGTCGGCACGCGGGACTGCTACAACCTCGTGGAAGACTGCGACATGGTCGGCAACGAGGGGCCAGGCCTCCTCCTGCGGCCCAACGTCCGCCCGGTGGAGGTGCACTCGTGCGTCTTTCGCGGCTGTCGG
>JAAZBQ010000713.1 GCA_012513725.1 Chloroflexota bacterium | reverse complement strand
GCCGGCGACCTGGCGCTCACCACCTACTATCGCTACACCCCGGCAGCCGCGGTGGGCGATCTGGCGGCGGGGCTGGCTGCCTTTGCACCCCGCGCCGGGGCGCTCCTGCCCGGCCTGCTCCTCCTGCTGCCCGGCTGGGCGCTGGCCCTCTGGCTGCCCCTGGACCCCCGTTGGGACCTGTGGACGCGCCTGGCGCTGGTGCTGGCCCTCAGCCTAGCCTTCTGGGCGATGCTGACTCTCTGGGCCGGGACGCTGGGGGTGAATGCCGGCGGCTCGCGTGTCTGGGTGGTCCTGGGCGCTGCAGGCATTGCCGCGGTATGGGCACTGGCCCGCGGTCGGCGCGTGTTCCGCGCGGGAATGGGCGCGCGAGGCGCCTGGCCGGCTCACCTGGCCATGGTCCTCGTCCTGGCGCTCGCCGTCGCCGGGCGGACCCTGAACGTCCGCGACCTCGTGACGCCCAACTGGGTGGACTCGTTGCACCACACGCTGATCACCCGGCTGATCTCCGAGGCGGGCGGCGTGCCGGCCACGTATCTCCCCTATCTGCCCGTCGAGGACCTGCACTACCACTTTGGCTTTCACGCCGCCGCAGCCGGCCTCACCTGGCTCGCGCCACTGCGGGCCGACGAGGCGGTGCTCCTCCTGGGGCAGGCGCTGAGCGCCCTGGCGCCCCTGGCCGCGTACGCCCTGGCCGTGTGGCTCTTCCGGCGGCGCTGGGCCGGGGTGGGCGCGGCCCTGGTGGCCGGGGCGGTCTCCTACATGCCCGCCTACTATGCCTCCTGGGGACGCTACACCCAGTTGGCCGGGCTGGTGATGCTGCCCCTCGCTTGCCAGGTGGCGGCCAGGGCCCTGCGCCGCGACGGCGCCCGCTACCTGCCCGCGGCGGCCCTGCTGGCCGCCGGGTTGGCCCTGGTGCACTATCGCGTCCTCCTCCTCTACCTCGCCGCGTGGCCGCTGATGGCCGTCGGACAGGCCCTGGGCGAGGAGCGGCGGTGGCGGGCGCTGGGCCGCGTGGCGGCGCGCATCGTCGGCAGGGGACTGGTGGTCGGCGGGCCGGCGCTGGCCCTCATCGGGCCGTGGGCATGGCGCTTTGCCGCCCAGGTGTTTCCCCGGGTGGCCAGCACCTACGGGGGGTGGGCGGCCCAAGGGGACGGTGCCGACGTCCTCTCCGTCGGCCTCCTGGGCGCCTACTGGATGCGGCCGGTGCTCATCACGGCGGGGGTGGGGCTGCTCTGGGGGCTGGTTCGGCGGCAGGGGGCGGCGCTCCTCCTCGGGCTGTGGGTGGGCGCCTGGTTCCTGGCTGCCAACCTCCGCGTCCTCGGCCTGCGGGATATCTGGCTTTTGGATAACGACGCGGTGCTGATCTCCCTCTGGCTGCCCGCCGGGGCGCTGTGCGGGTATCTGGTGGCCGACGCCACCGCACTGGTCGCCGCGCGGCTGCGCGCCCGTTGGGCGCACCTGCCCTGGGGATACTGGCGGGGGGTCGTGCTGCTGACGGCGGTCGTCATCCTGGGGGTGCTGGGCACGTGGACCCACGCCGACATCGTGAACCCCGTCACCGTCCTGGTCGCCGAGGAGGACCTGCAGGCCATGGACTGGATCCGCGAGCACGCCCCGCCCGAGGCCCTGTTTCTGGTGAACAGCCACGGCTGGCAGGGCGAGATCCGCATGGGTTCCGACGCGGGCTGGTGGCTGCCGATGCTGGCCGACCGACGCGCTACGATGCCGGCCGTTCTCTACCACCACGGCACGGCGGCGTACCGCGAGGCGGTGCGCGACCTGTCCCTCGCCGTGGAGGAGGCCGATTCGCCCGACGATCCCGCCCTCCTCGCCCGCCTGGCCGCGGAGGGCGTCACCCACGTCTACGTGGGCGCCAAGGGCGGCCACCTCCTGCCCCGGGACCTGGACCCCAGCCCCCACTATCGCGTCATCTACTCTGACGGCCCGGTGCGGGTCTACGAGTTCGTCCCCTAGACGCGCCCACTACCCGATCTCCGAGCAACGCGAGGGATCCCCGTCGTACCGGGACGCAGGGTCCGGTGTGACGGGGATCCCCCAACGCGCACGGGTCGCACGGTCCAGGATGCCCGGGCTAGGCGGCGTCCTGGACGCGGTACATCAGTCGGCGATCCACTCGATATCCAGCTCCTGGAGCTTGCTGCGGGTGGGGACGCCGGTTTCGGTATCCCAGCCCATCATGCCGTAGAACATCGACAGGTGCTCGTCCAGCACCTCGGGGTCGATCGGCTTTTCGTTCACCGTCTCGGTGACGAAAGGCCGGTTCATGCGCGGCGGCAGGACGTCGTCGGCCCGGGTCCAGCCCTCGCGGAGGTTGAACACCCGCGCCATGGTGACGCCGCGCTCGCCGACCTTCATGAG
>JAAZBQ010000712.1 GCA_012513725.1 Chloroflexota bacterium | reverse complement strand
TGGGAGGTCGTGCGCCGCTGCTCGGGACCCTGCCGACGACTGCCGCACGGCCATCGACAGGGGCACGGCTCCGGCGCCCCGCCGAAAAGAGTACTCGGGGCCACCTCCCGGCCATACAGGCGCGGGGTATGCGGACGGTCGCTACGACCGGTCGCCGCCGACCTCCCGCTCCTGCAGGCCCGCCTCCTGCGGTGGCTCGGTAGCGTCGATGGGCACCGCCCCTTTTGCCGGGCGGATGTTCCGGCCGTGCCGGTTGGCGTACACCTGGGTGAACTCGGCGCCCATAAAGAACACCATGTACGAGTAGTAAATCCAGATCAGCAATACGGCCAGAGAGCCCGCCGCGCCGAACACGGAGCCCGGGCTGCTGTACCCCAGATAGAGGCTGATGCCGATCTGCCCGAGGGTAAAGAGGACGGCCGTTACGGCCCCACCGACGAACACGTCGCGCCACGCCACCTCGATGGTGGGAAGGTACTTGAAGAGCACCGCGAACACGACGGTCATCAGCCCGAGCGTCACCAAGTAGTTCGCCACGCGGATGAGGACGTACGCGCCCGGCGCGAGCCCGGTGACGACCTGGTCGATGGCGCCGAGCACGGCGTTGGCGGCGAGCACTGCCAGGAGGAGCGCGCCGACCCCCAGCACAAAGGCGAACGCGATCAGGCGCTCCTTGACCATCTGCTGCCACCCGCCGCCCTCGCGCTCGACGTCAAAGATCATATTCAGCGAGTCGCGCAGGCTGACGAACAGCCCCGAGGCAGCGAAGAAGAGCGTGGCCACACCGATGATGGTGGCGAGGATGCCACCGCCCTGCTCGCCGGCGGACGCGATCATGTCCTGGAGCGTCTCGGCTGCCCCAGGCCCTACCACCCCACTCAGTTGGTCCACGATCTGGTTCTGGGCCGCCGCTTCGCCATAGACAAAGCCCGCTACCGCCACGGCGATCACCAGCAGTGGCGCCAGGGCAAACACGGTATAGTAGGCCATCGCCGCGGCCCACCGCGACGCCTTGTCGTCGCTCCACTCTTTGATCGCCGCCTTGCTCGTCGTCAGAATCTCTGAGGCCATCGCTATCCCCCCATCTCTCCGTTCCCCGGTCGGTCGCGGCAGTCGCCCCCGGGGGGGGCAGTCGCCCCGGATGGGGCGGGCTGTCGCGCGCGCCGCATGGAAATACCGTTGGCGGCACCATGGGAGTCGTACAGCGCATGGGCAGAGTGCAGGACGGCAAGGGAGAACGCGAGGGGAGATCGGTCGGTGGTGGGCGGCGACGTGCGCCGGCACGACCCCATTGGGCCGGTCACCGGGCTTCAGTTCGTCTTGCTATCCATTATAGCCCCGGCCCTCGGCGGTGTCAACGAAACATTCCCTTTAATACTGTTTTATGTGCTAAACTATGTTCGTCAGGGACGGTCCCACTCGGCGTGCCGCGCCAACGAGAAGCCCGCCCGGGCCGAGCGGCGGGGGCGGGCATGTGTGCGCAGCGGGCGGGCTCAGTCGTCCGGGTAGTCTTCCGAGGGCTCCTCGGTCTCGTCGAGGGAAAAGGGCCCATCATCCTGCGCCGGCGGCTCCGGTGGTTCCGGCGGAACCGGCGGAACCGGAGGTCCCGGCGGAACCGGAGGTTCCGGGGATTCCGGGGGTTCCGGCGCCTCGGGCTCGGTGTCGACGCCCTGGGGATAGACCCGATGCCCAAAGATCGCCTCGAGGTCCACGTCTCGGAGGTCGACGCCGGCCAGGTTCACGCCCCGCAGGTTCACGCCCTTGAGGTCGAGCCCCTGCAGATCGGCGCCGATGAGGTTGGCGCCCTCCAGATCGGCCTCCTCGAGGTGCGCCTCGCGGAGATCGGCGCCCTGGAGGTTGGCCCCCCGCAGGTTGGCGCCGCGGAGGTTGGCCCCCCGCAGGTTGGCGCCCTGGAGTTCCGCACCCTCGAGGGTGGCGCCCTCCAGCTGGGCCTCGCGCAGGTTGGCGCCTTGGGCGCTCAGGCCGCGCAGGTCAAAGCCGTGCAGGTCCATCCCCTTCAGGTCGGCCCCCTGCAGCCCTACCCCCTGAAGGTTGGCCCCCTCGAGGTTCGCGTCGCGGAGGTTGGCGCCGGTGAGGTGGGCGTTGCGCAGGTCCGCATTTCGCAGGTTGGACCCACTGAGGTCGGCCCCCATCAGGTTGGCGCCCTCGAGCTGCACGCCCTCGAGCTCCGCGCCGGAGAGGTTCACGCCCATCAGGTTCAGCCCATCGCGAAACGCGGTGCCAAAGGCGCCGAACACCCCGCGCATGGCCCCGGCCACCGCCCCGCCGATGCCGGCAAAGTCGGCGCGTCCGGCCCGGGCGGCGCGTGACGCCTCGCGGGCCGCCTTATGCGCGGCACGAGCGCCCTCCCGGGCAGCCCGGCGGGCCTCTCGCTCGGCCTGGCGGAACTCGCGGTCGACCCCGGAGCCCGCATACGTGAACGGCTCCTCGGCCTCGTCGGTGTCGTCATCCGCCTCGTCGTACGCCGCCTCTTTGTCGGATGCGTCATCGGACAATGACGCATCGGCCGACTCTGTCCAGGGGCTCTCGGGATCCGGCGGCCCCTCCGATTCCGAGGGGCCAGGCTCGCCGCGCGAGGTGCCGAGTGCTTCGAGGAGCACCTGGGCGTCCTCGGCCGTGATCTTGCCCTCCTGCAGCATGGTGAGTATCCGTGTCTGTTCCTGGCTCATGATCTCTGGTCCTCCACATGGTGGCGTGTGGCCCGCAGGCCGCAGCCGATCGATGCTCAGAACGACCCGCCCTCTCGCTGGGCGTCAGACATCTCGACATCCTCCACCTGCGCACCGCGCAGATCGGTACCCTCAAACCGGGCGCCCTCGACGTCGGCGCCCCGGAGGTCGGCCTTGCGCAGGTCGGCCCCCTGCAGGTTGGCCCCGCGGAGCGAGGCCTCACGGAGGTTGGCCCCAACGAGATCCGCCCCCTCCAGTGTGGCCCGGTCGAGACCGGCATCCCGCAGGGTCGCCTCTCGCAGGTCGGCGCCCTCGAGGATGGCTCCCGCCAGGTTGGCCCCCTCCAGGCGCGCGCGGCGCAGCGAGGTGCCGTCCATCTCGGCCTCTGCGGCGTCGGCGCCCTCCAGGTTCGCCTCCCGCAGGTCGACGCCCGAGGCGTGGGCGCGCAGGAGCGTGGCGCCGGCCAGGCTGGCCCGCCGGAGATCGGCCCCGTCGAGGCTCGCATCGTCGAGGCGGGCGTCGTCGAGGGTCGCGCCGCGCAGATCCGCGCCGTCCAGGCTGGCCTCGCGGAGGTCGGCGCCGCGCAGGTTCGCGCCCCGGAGCCCGGCACCGTTCAGGTTGCGGCCGCGGAGGTCAGCGCCCTCGAGCTGCGCCTCTCGCAGGTCGGCGCCCTCCAGGCTGATCTCGCTGAGTCTGCCCCCACTGATGGCATCCAGCCCGACGCGCTCGGCGTCGCCCCCGCGGCCGCCGGAGAGGTCCACCCCGGCCAGCCGCGCGCCGCGGAGCGCCGCCCCGCGGAGGCGAGCGCCGGCGAGGCGGGCATCGTGAAGATCGGCCTCCTGGAGGTTGGCGCCACGGAGGTCGGCCTCATGCAGGTCGGCCCCGCGCAGGTCGGCGCCCCGCAGGTCCACCGAGCGGAGGTCGGCGCCGGTCAGCCGGGCCCCCGCCAGGCGAGCGCCCTCCAGCCGGGCGCTGCGCAGCGACACGCG
>JAAZBQ010000096.1 GCA_012513725.1 Chloroflexota bacterium | reverse complement strand
GCCAGGATGGCCAGGATCTCTTCGCTCAGCATCGGTACTCCTGTCGCAAGGGGATGGGTAGACCCCTGCCGGGGCTACGGGAAGGCGATCGAACCACGAGGAGTATAGCACAAAGGTTCAGGGGCCTCAACCATTTGCCCTGCCGTGCCACTCATGATATACTTTCGAGCCGGGCCGGGCGGCCCGTTCATCAAACACGCCTCTCGTTCACAGGTGTCGTGCCGAGAACGCGCGCTGCGTTACGGTTCACCTGCACAGAGGGAGGCGGGTGGCAGGAAAAACGAGTATAGGAGGATCCGTGGCTACTGTTACTATGCGCGAACTACTCGAAGCCGGCGTCCACTTTGGGCACCGCAGCCGCCGGTGGAACCCCAAGATGCGCCCGTACATCTTTACGGAGCGCAACGGCATCCACATCATCGACCTCCAGCAGACCATGCAGAGGATGCAGGAGGCGCATGAGATTATCCGCGACACGGTCGCCGAGGGCGGCACCATCGTGTTCGTGGGCACCAAGCGTCAGGCCCAGGAGAACATTGTCCTCCAGGCCGAACGCTGCAACATGCCCTACGTCAACGTCCGCTGGCTCGGCGGCACGCTGACGAACTTTCGCACCATCCGCTCGCGGATCGAGTACATGGTGGACCTCGAGGGGCAGCAAGAGCGCGGCGAGTGGGAGCTGCTCCCCAAAAAGGAAGTGATGCAAAAGATGCGCGAGCTCTCCAAGCTGCACACGCGGCTCGGCGGGCTGCGCAACATGTTCCAGCTTCCCGACGCGCTGTTCATTACCGACACCCTGACCGACGAGATCGCCGTGAAAGAGGCCAACCGCCTGGGCGTTCCCGTCATCGCCATCACCGATACGAACGCCGATCCGGACCCCATCGACATCGTGATCCCCTCCAACGACGACGCCATCCGGGCCATCAACCTGATCCTGACCAAGATGGCCGACGCCGTCATCGAGGGGCAGCAGATGCGCGGCATCGTGATGGAGGACGCGGGTCCGCGTCCCTCGGAGGTCGCCGCCGCCACCGCCGCCGGATACGACGACGAGGATGAGGACGATGAGGACGAGGGCTCGGCGCTGACGGAGGACGAAGAGCAGTACGTGCCCGCCGCCGAGGAGATCGAAGAGGGCGAGGACGAGGACATCATCATCATCGACGAAGAGGCCTAGCAGGGCCCTTTCCGGCGATCGGACGAGCCGGGCCTACGGACTGACCGGGGCTCGGCTCGCATAGTGCGAACAGGGAGAACACCATGGCTGTAACGACGGACATGATCCGCGAGCTCCGCGATGAGACCGGGGCTGGCGTGCTGGACTGCAAGCGGGCGCTCGAGGAGACCGGCGGCGACATCGCCGCGGCCACCGAGCTGCTCCGCCGCCAGGGCCTCGCCGCGGCCGCCAAGAAGACCGAGCGCGTCGCCTCTGACGGGCGCATCGAGCCGTACGTGCACCCCGGCAACCGGCTGGCCGCCCTCGTCGAGGTGAACTGCGAGACGGATTTCGTGGCCCGCACCGAAGAGTTCATCGCCCTCACCCACGAGTTGGCCATGCAGGTGGCCGCCGCCAAGCCGCGCTGGGTATCTCGCGACGACGTGCCCGCCGAGGTGCTCGAGGCGGAAAAGGCCTCCTACATCGAGGAGATGGCCGGCCAGAACAAGCCCCCCCAGGTGATGGAGCGCATCATCGAGGGCAAGCTGGGCAAGTTCTACGCCGAGAACTGCCTCCTGGAGCAGGAGTATATTCGCGACTCGGAGCAGACGATCCAGGACCTGATCACGGCCGCCATCGCCAAGCTGGGCGAGAACGTCGTCGTGCGGCGCTTTTGCCGCTTCCAGATCGGAGCCGAAGACTAACACCACCGCCGGCGGCCGAGCGCGGGTGGCCCAGTCGCCGGCGGCTCGGCCGCGCACCCCGCAGGAGGGCTCTGCATGGGACAGCCCCAGTACAAGCGCGTGCTCGTCAAGCTGAGCGGCGATTTTATGTCGGGCCCCAGTGGCTTTGGCATCGACCCCAAGACGGTGGACGCGGTGAGCGCCCAGATCAAGACGGCCAGCGAGGTCGGCGCCGAGATCGCCATCGTGATGGGCGGGGGCAACTTTTGGCGCGGGGCCGAGGCGCAGGATCACGGGATGGACCGCGCCATGGCCGATTATGTCGGCATGGCCGGCACGGTGATGAACGCTGTAACGCTCCAGGATTCCTTGGAGCGGATGGGCCTGGTCACCCGCGTGCAGACGGCCATCGAGATGCGCGAGCTCGCCGAGCCCTACATCCGGCGGCGGGCCATCCGCCACCTGGAAAAGGGGCGCATCGTGATCTTTGGCGCCGGCACCGGCAACCCCTACTTTACCACGGATACCGCCGCGGCACTCCGGGCGATGGAGATCAACGCCGACATCCTGCTCAAGGCCACCAAGGTCGACGGCATCTACGACTCGGACCCGCTCAAGAACCCGGAGGCCGTGCGGTTCGAGCGGTTGACCTACATCGAGGCCCTGAACATGGGCGTCAAGGTGATGGATGCCACCGCGCTCTCGCTTTGTATGGATAACGATCTCCCTCTGATGGTGTTCAAACTGGTTCCTCCAGACAGTCTGTCGCGGGCCATCCGCGGCGAACCGATCGGCACGCTGGTCGGTAATTCCAAGTAGAGGATCCGGCAAGGCCAAGCCGAAGACACAATCCACGGAGGTGCGCAGATGATCGAAGATGTGCTACTGGACGCCGAAGAGCACATGGACAAGTCGGTGAGCGCGCTGCGCAGCGAGTTGCTCTCCATACGCACCGGCCGCGCGACCCCCGCGCTCGTCGAGAACGTGATGGTCAGCGCCTACGATAGCACCTTGCCCCTGAACCAGGCAGCCACCATCGCTGCGCCGGAACCCCGGCTGCTGACAATCCGTCCTTGGGATGTGAGCATCATCGGGAACATCGAGCGGGCGATCCTCAAGTCGGACCTGGGGCTGACCCCCTCCAACGACGGCAAGATCATCCGCCTGGCCATCCCGTCGCTCACCGATGAGCGTCGCCGCGACCTGGCCAAGGTGGTGAGCCGCCGCGCCGAGGAAGCCCGCGTCTCGATCCGCAACATCCGCCGCGACGCCCTCAAGAGCCTTGGCGATCTGCAAAAGAGCAGCGACATCACCGAGGACGAGTTCTTCAAGTCCAAGGAGGACCTGCAGGAACTCACCGACCAGTACATCGGCATGGTCGATGCGGTCGGTGAGCAAAAGCAGGCCGAGATCATGGAAGTCTGATGGACACCGGTGTGACGGAACAACGCACAGCCTCGGGCCTGGCCACGGCGCCCGGGCCGCGGCACGTGGCCATCATCATGGATGGTAACGGCCGTTGGGCCCGCGCCAAGGGCCTGCCTCGTGTGGCGGGGCACCGCGCCGGCACCGAGAACCTGCGCAACATCCTCCGCGCCGCCCGAGATTTCGGCGTGGAGATCGTCACGCTGTACGCCTTTTCCACGGAGAACTGGCAGCGCCCGCGCACCGAGGTGCGGGCGCTGCTGGCGCTTATGGAGCACGTCATCGACGCCGAGATCAACAACCTGGATGCCGAGGGCGTGCAGATCCGTCACATCGGGCGCACCGACGGGGTCTCTTCCCGCCTGGTGGCCAAGATCGTCCGCGCCCAGGAGCGCACGGCGCACAACAGCCGGCTGATCCTGAACATCGCGTTTAACTATGGCGGGCGTGCCGAGATCGTCGACGCGGTGCGGCGCATCGTGGCCGAGGGGCTGCAGCCGGAGGAGATCAGCGAGGAATCCGTCAGCGATCGCCTGAGCACCGCCGGCCTGCCGGATCCCGATCTGGTGATCCGCACCGGTGGCGACATGCGCCTGAGCAACTTTATGATCTGGCAACTGTCCTACGCCGAGTTCTACTGCACGCCCACCTTCTGGCCCGACTTTGGGCGCGAGGATCTGCGGCAGGCCATCGAGGCGTTCCGCCGGCGCGAGCGGAGGTACGGCCGCATCGGGTAGTCCAACCGGCGCCCCGCTCCCGCTCTACCGATCACACGTCGCGCCCTCGGGAGGGACCCCATGCTCCGGACCCGGCTCATTAGCATCGCTGCGCTCGCCCCGCTCGTCGTCGCCGGGGTGATCGTTGGGGGGTGGCTGTGGACCGGAATCTGCGCCGTGGCCATCC
This sequence comes from Chloroflexota bacterium, assembly GCA_012513725.1. Classification (GTDB taxonomy): domain Bacteria; phylum Chloroflexota; class Anaerolineae; order UBA1429; family UBA1429; genus JAAZBQ01. The sequence goes on along the minus strand of JAAZBQ010000096.1, from coordinate 2,110 downwards.
TGCTCGCCACCCACGAGTACCTGCACCTCGTCCGGGCCGATGCCTCCTCTCCCCAGGGGCCCGCGGCGCCCTCCTACCTGCTCGGCATGATGCTGGCGGTGCTCTGGATCGCCGACGCCCGATGGCCCGGCATGGGGCTGAGGGCCTGGGGGCTCGCCCTGGCCGCCCTCGCGCCCCTCGCCGCGCAGGTCATCCGAGGCGGCCCCGAGGGCAGCCTGAACGGCTGGGCGCTCACCGTGGCCGGGACGCTCTACGTGGGCTATGCGCTGAGCCACTGGGTGCTCCTGCGGGACCTTGCCCACGGCCTGGATTGGACCGCGATCGCTCTCGCAGGCACCTGGTCGTCGGACGCCGGCGCGTACCTGATCGGTCGCGCCTGGGGGCGCCGCCCGTTCTTCCCGAGCATCAGCCCCAAGAAGACGCTGGAGGGCGCAGTCGGGGGCATGGTGCTGAGCGTCCTCGGCACGGTGGCCGCGGCGCTCCTGCTGCCGGTGGCCATCGCCCCTTGGCAGGCACTGGTGCTGGGGCTGCTCATCAGCATCGCGGCGCCGCTGGGAGACCTCGCCGAGTCGGTGATCAAGCGGCAGACCGGGGCCAAGGATGCGGGCCGGCTCATCCCCGGCCATGGGGGGATGCTGGATCGTCTGGACAGTTTGATTTTCGTGGGGCCGCTGGCGTACTATGTCGTTACCCTGTTCCTGCGTGCGGGCTAGTGGGGCAGACGCGGCGGCTCAACCAGAGGTTCACGCGTGATCAAAGAGATCCTGGCACTGGCCAATCCCATACTTCTCTCCGTTAACGTCATCATCGGCTTTTCCCTCTTTGTCTACGTCTTTGCCCATAACTTTCGGAGCCCCGTTGCCCAGGCGTATTGCGCGCTGACCGCCTTTGTCACCCTCGTGTACGTCGTCGACCTGGGGCTGGACCGGGTCGTGTCGCGGGAGGCCGCAGAGACCTGGCTGCGCCTGCAGTGGGCCGGCATCGCCTTTGTGCCGGCGGCCTACCTGCACTTTTCCCACGCCCTCCTGCGCACCACCGGGTCCACGTCGCGGCTCCGCCGCCTCGGCGTGGCGGGCTCGTACCTGCTGGGGTTCGTCTCCTTTCTCCTGGCCGCGTTCACCGATCGCATCGTCCAGGGGCTCGGCGCGCACGACGGCATCGTGCACCTGCTACCCGGACCGCTGTTCTGGATATTCGCCACCTACTATGTCCTGGCCAGCGTCTCGGGCTGGGGCAACATCCTGCGGGCCGAGGCCCGCTGCCTGACCTCCACCTCGCGGCGGCGCATGGCGTACCTCAAGTGGGCGTTCGCCGCGCCGAGCATCGGTGTGTTCCCGTACCTCTTGATCCCGGTCACGATGCGGGTGCTGTCGCCCGGCTTTATCACGGCCCTGACCCTGGCGGGGAACATGGCCTGCGGCATTATGATCGTGGTGATCGGCTACATCGTCGCCTACCAGGGCGTGCTGCTGCCCGACCGGGTGATCAAGCACAACCTCCTGCACTTTTTGCTGCGCGGCCCCCTGGTCGCCATCCTGATCGTCGCGCTGATGCTGACGATCCCCCGGGTCGAGGAGGTCCTCGGCCTGCCCCGCGACACGGTCCTCGTCGTCACCGTGGTGGCGGGCGTGGTGCTCCTGGAGCTGTTCGTCGGGGTGACCAAACCGGCCATCGACCGCCTCATCTACCGCCGGGATCGCGGGGAAATCGCCTGGATCCAGTCGCTGGATCAGCGGCTGCTCACCAGCACCGACCTGGAGCAGATCCTGGAGAACACCCTGATCTCCCTCTGCGAGCTCCTGCGGGTGCCCTCGGGGTTCGTGGTGACCCTCGAGGACGATCGCCTGTCGCTGCGGGTGTTCTGCGGCGAGCGGGGAGAGGCCGCTCAGTTCCTCTCCCAGACCACCGCGCCGGCCCTGATCGAGGATCTCGGCGCCAGCCGCCACGACGAGCCCCTCGGTGCGGGCGATTTCGTGGTAGCCGATGGCTACTGGTGCCTGCCGCTGCGCGCCCGCAGCGACAGAGCGATGCTGGGCATCCTGGGCGTCCGCTACCTCGGGGCCAAGCCCGAGTTCGGCGTCGAGGACCTGGACGCGATCCACGTCCTCGT
>JAAZBQ010000711.1 GCA_012513725.1 Chloroflexota bacterium | reverse complement strand
CGGGATGGATGCGCATGGCAACCGCCAGAGCGCCGGCCTCCTCACCTCGAGCCATCACGTTCACTACCTCCTGGATCAGCGTGGACGCCTCGGGGCCGATGATGTGGCATCCCAGGATGCGCTCGGTCTCTGCGTCGACGATGATCTTGGCAAAGCTATCCACCTCGGCGATGGCCAGTCCGCGGGCGACGTCGCTGTATCCAGCGCGGCCCACCAGCACATCGTGGTCGTGGCGCGCCTCTTCCTCGCGCATGCCCACCGAGGCGATCTGGGGCCAGGTGAACACCGCGTGGGGCGTCAGCGAGAGGTCGATTGCCGCGGCGTGATCGTGCTGGCTGTTGTGCCACGCATAGGTGGCCGCACGGTTTGCCGAATGTTTGAACATCTGCACTCCGATCACGTCACCCAGCGCCCACACGTTCGGGACGTTCGTCTGCAGGTACTGGTCCACCCGGATGTAGCCCCGTTCGTCCACGGCGATTCCGGCACGCTCCACTTGCAGGAGATCGGTGTTCGGTCGCCGCCCGGCGGCTACCAGGATGCGCTCGCCCTCCAAGCGTACGTGGGCGCCGCTCGGGCCATGACGCGCCACCACGTAGGCGCCGCCATCCGTCCGGCCGGCCTCGAACGCCTCGTACCCAACGTGCAGCTCCACCCGCTCGGCCAGCTTGGCCCGCAGCAGGTCAGAGATCTCGGGCTCCTCCTCCGGCACCAGGCGGGGGTTGCGCTGGACTAGCATCACGCGAGTCCCCATTGCAGAGAAGAAATGGGCGTACTCGCAGGCAATGTACCCACCGCCGACGATCACCAGGCTCTCGGGGGCGCGATCGAGTTCCAGGAGGGACGCGTTGTCCAGATACCCGACCTCGTCGAGTCCGCGGATGGGCGGGATGAACGGCCGCGCCCCGGCCACGATGAACACCTTCCGCCCGCTGACCCGCCGACCGTCAACCTCCAGGGAGCGCGGTCCCACAAAGTGGGCCACCGTCGGGTAGTAGTCGAGCCCCTCGACGTGGTGCAAGCCGTGGCGAGTGTGCTCGACGTCCCGATCGCGGATCGCCCGCATACGCCGCATGATCCCGCCAAAGTCGATCGCCTCTACCGCGGCGCGGACGCCGAGCTTTTCTCCCTCACGGACCTCCATCACCCGGTCGGCAGAGGCGATCAACACCTTGCTCGGGATGCACCCGACGTTCAGGCAGGTGCCGCCCACGGGGCCACGGTCGATGAGCGCCACGCTGTCTCCCTGAGCCAGCGCCGCATCGGCAATGGCGGCTCCGCTGCCCGAGCCGATGACCACTACATCGTATTCCTTTTCCTGAGCCACCGGTCCCTCCTCCTACATGCTACTTCCGGCGCGATGGCAGCGGTGGGTGGCGAGGAATGGGGGCTGGTAGGGCGGATGCTACTGCCCGGCTGCCGGGTTCCGGTCACCGTCTAGGCCATATCGGCGCTGACCTCTGCCAGGGCGATGAACGCGCGCGCCGCGCGCTCGGTGTAGATACCCGACGAGGTCCCAGCGAGCATCCAGCCACGGCGTCCGACCCGCTCGATGAGGCCGGCGCCCATCGACCGAATCTCGTCGACCGGCCGGTTCTCGAGGATCTCCATGTCGTCCAGCCCGCCGACCAGGCAGACCCGGTCGCCGACGCGGCGGAACGCCTCGTCCATCTCCATATCGCCGTAGGGAGGTTGCTCGATCGGGTCGAGGGAGTCGATGCCAAGATCGGCGATCTTGGCGATAAAGCGCTGCATATTGCCGTGGTTGTGATAGTGGGCGACGGCGCCGTGGCGATGGATCATCTCCACGAGCGGCGTGTCGTAGGGGGTTACCAGGGCATCCCAGGCCGCGGGACCCATCAGCTGCGTGGCGTACTCGCCGCCGATGATGCGGATGCAGTCCACGCCGGCCGCGCAGGCTTCCTCCAGGACGCCATAGAGCCGCTCCGCCGCCACGCGCACCATCCGCTCGATGATCTCCGGCTGCGTCGCCCATAGGTAGGAGGCCATCTCGGTGCCCAGCGCCTCGTTGGGAAAGCACAGCCCGTCGGGCACGCCCATCACGGCCAGGCCGTCCTCGCCGACCTGGGCCTTGTGGGCGAGAAAGCGGTCGACATCGATCCGCGGGCGGACGTAGGGAATGGCCAGCAGCGCCTCGACGTCCTCCACCGACTTGCAGAGGTATTCGGTCGCGGCGGTGGTCTGGGCGGTGGTGGTGCGCACGGCCACTAGGTCGCGGTCGGCCGCGTGGACGACCCGAATGTGGCGGTCGCCCTCGCGACGATCCTCGGCGGGGAACGCCGCGCCGCCCACGATGTTGCAGCCAGCGTTGACCTCCAGCCAAGGATCGCAGCGTGCGATCAAGTCGCGGGTGATCGCCGCATCGCGGGGCAGCCAGCCCAGGCCCCAAGGGGCCACAGGCACGCGGTCGGGGGTATCGTGGTGGATGGCCGCCAGCATCCGCTGGCGCGATGTCATCGGCGCAGTCATGGCAGGGGCTCCTCTCGTATCGACTCTGCTCATTCTAGCCGCGGCGGGCCGGCGGGCGCAAGGGTGCCGGCGGCGCATCGGCCGCGCTTTTGCCGGGCGGCCGATCCTGCTATAATCGTTCAGGTTTCCGCCAACCGTCCGGCAGGGAGAGCGTTTGCCGTGGATTACGAAGCCGTCATCGGCATGGAAGTGCACGTCCAAATCCTCACCCGCAGCAAGATGTTCTGCGGGTGTGCCGCCGACTATGCCGCTGCGGCGCCGAACACCCGCACCTGCCCAGTCTGCCTGGCCCTGCCAGGCGTCCTTCCCGTTCCGAACCGGGCGGCCATCGAGGCCACGGTGCGCACCGGCCTGGCGCTGCACTGTGAGATCCCCTCGTTCAGCAAGTTCGACCGCAAGAACTATCCCTACCCCGACCTGCCCAAGGGCTATCAGATCTCCCAGTACGACCTGCCCCTCTGCCGCGACGGTTCCCTCGAGATCGTGGCCGAGGATGGCCCGAAACGCATCGGCATCCGGCGGGTGCACCTGGAAGAAGACACCGCCAAGATGATCCACGCCGACGGCGCCAGCCTGATCGACTTTAACCGGGCCGGCGTGCCGCTGATGGAGATCGTCACCGAGTCGGACCTGCGCACGGCCGATGAAGCCTGGCAGTACCTCACCAACCTGCGGACCATCCTCCGCTACCTGGGCGTCAGCACGGGGAACATGGAGGAAGGGGCCATGCGCTGCGAGGCGAACGTCTCCATCCGCCCGCGCGGCGCCGAGGCGTTCGGCACCAAGGTGG
>JAAZBQ010000710.1 GCA_012513725.1 Chloroflexota bacterium | reverse complement strand
GGCGGGCTGCGGGGATGAGGGCTGAGGCACATGTCTGAGGCGCCGCTGCGGATCGCCATGATCGGGCCCTTTGGCCTGGGGCCCAAGGCCACGGTCCGGGAGCGCGCCCTACCGCTGGCCCGCGCCCTGGCGGCCCACGGGCATCGGGTGGCGATCTACATGCCCCCCTGGCACACGCCCGCCGAGGCCGGCCGCACCTGGGAAGAGGACGGCGTGCGGCTAGAGTACGTCTCCCTGGGGCCCGGGATGCCCCTGGTACGCCACGGCGCCATCGCCCGACGGCTGGCGGGTAGGGCGATGGGCTGGCGGCCGGACGTCATCCACGCCTTCAAGCCCAAGGCCCACGCCGGCATGGCAGCCGCCCTCCTGTGGGCGCGGGGCAGGCTGCGGCGGGGCGGCGTGCCGGTGGTGGTGGACGAGGACGACTGGGAGGGCCCCGGCGGCTGGAAAGACCTGGAGCCCTACCCCCGCGCCGCACGGGCGCTGTTCGCCCGCCAGGAGGGCTGGGGGCTACGCCACGCCGACGGGGTCACCGTGGCCAGCCGGGCCCTGGAGACCCTGGTCTGGGGCCTGGGGGTGCCCCCGGAGCGGGTCCACTACCTGCCGAACGGCGCCCCCTCGCCCGCGCCGGGCGATGGCGAGGGGGTGCGCCTGCGCCTGGGGCTGGGCCGGGCGCCGGTCATCCTCCTGTACACCCGCTTTTTCGAGTACGACGTCGCCCGGGTGGTCGAGGCGCTGGAGCGCGTGGTGGGCCAGGCGCCAGAGGCGCGGCTCCTGGTGGTGGGCGAGGGACTCTACCCCGCCGACGAGGAGCGCTTTTACCGGCTGGTGGCCGAGGCGGGGCTCTCGGGGGCGGTGTGCAAGGCCGGCTGGGTGCCCCTCGCGGAACTGCCCGACCATTTCGCCGCCGCGGACCTGGCCATCTACCCCTACGACGATACCCTGGTGAACCGCACCAAGTGCTCGGTCAAGCTGGCCGGCCTCCTGGCCGCCGGCGTGCCGGTGGTCGCCGAGGCGGTGGGCCAGAACGCCGAGTACATCCGCGACGGCCACACGGGACTCCTGGCGACGGGCGGCGGCGGCGCCGCCCTGGCCCGCAGGTGCCTGGCGCTCCTGGGGGATGCGGATCTCCGCGCCCGCCTGGGCCGCGCCGCCGCCCGGGAGATGGCCACCACCTACTCCTGGGACCACCTGGCGGAGCGCCTGCTCACCGTCTACGCCTCCGCCCGCGGCGCCTCTCTTCCCCCGACACCGTAGCCCCCCCAACAGGGGGGCACGTCGCCCATGCGCGGCTGCATCACTCCTCCGCTGCGCCAGCCTCCTCGCCGTACTCGCTGAGGTCCAGCGCCGGGATGTCGGCGTCGGGGTCGGGGGTGCGGCGCTCCAACAGGATCTCGCCAAAGGGGTGCTCCTGGATGGCGCGCACCTCCTGCTGCTTGACCATCTCCAGCACGGCGAGAAAGGTGACCACCACCTCCAGCCGGGAGCGGGCCTGCTGCAAAAAGGTGGAAAAGCGGACCCGGGGACTCCGGCGGATGGCCTCCCGCACTGCGGCGACGCGGTCGGCAATGTGCACCACCACCGGGGCCACCACCTCGTCCACCGGCGGTTTGGGCGGATGGGCGGCAATGGCCCGCTGCATCGCCGCGAGGAGCTCCTCGGCAGACATCTCGCCGGGCTGCGGCCGGCGCTCGATGTGGGGCGAAGGGGCCAACCGCGGGTAGGAGCGCCGGCCCGCCTCTTCCACCTCGCGCAGCCGGGCGGCGGCTTCCTTGTAGCGCTTGTACTCGCGCAGTTGCTGCGCCAGGTCCTCGCCGACCAACTCCTCGTCGTCGTCCTCCGCCTCCTCCTCCCGGGGCAGCAGGTGGCGGGACTTGATCACCAACAGCCGCGCGGCGATCACCAGGAAATCGGCGAGGTTGGCGGCGGAGAGCTCGCGCAGGACGGCGATGTGGGCCAGGTACTGATCGGCCACCAGGGCGAGAGACACGCGGGTGATGTCCAGCTCGCGCCGCTCGATGAGCCGCAGGAGAACGTCCAGCGGCCCCTCGTAGACATCGATGGCGACGCGATAGGTGGACACGGCGACCTCCGGGCGGGCAAGGGATGCGG
>JAAZBQ010000709.1 GCA_012513725.1 Chloroflexota bacterium | reverse complement strand
GAGACCCCCCGCGCACGCATCGTAGGTCATTGGACGACCGACACCGGCGCGCACGTCTACTTTTCGCCGACCGTCGGCGACGAGGGGCTGCTGATCGTGGTGCCCCAATCGGGCACCCGAGAGGAGTTCCAGTACGAGGTCGTCGAGGAGGACATCGAAGAGGAAACGGTGACGGTCGAGGTGACCCCGGAGGCGGGGGGCGAAGGCGAGGTGCGCGTCTATCGCATCCCGCCGGACGGCATCTTTATGCGCGAGCTGAGCGAGGACGTCCCCGACGCGGAAAAGACCGAGTACATCTTTGTGGACACCGAGACCCAGCCGTCCCCCTACATCGAGACCACGGCCGCCGAGGCGACGCCGGCGGAGTAGGTCGGTCGTCTACCACGGATTCCACGGATGAACGGATGGAACGGATAGAGTGCGTGGACGGAGCTCTGCAGCTCCGTCCACGTTTCACATTTCGCCTCTGAGGTCCCGTCCCCTTTGGCGTCGCGCTGCGACCGGGAGAGCGTCCGCCCCACCTCCTCTTCCTTTGTGTTCTCTGTGCCCTTTGTGGTGAACTCCTACAAGTACTCTCCAAAGAACTCCTGGCTCTTATTCCCGCCCCAGCCATGTTCCCCGGGGTGCAGGTCCAGGGACAGCCGGTCGCTCGCGCCGGCCGCGGCGTAGATCGCCTCCACCTGGCGATAGCAGGCCATGGCGTTATCCACCCGGAAGCAGGTGTCGTGGACCCCGATGTCGACCAGGAGCGGGCGAGGCGCCAGGAGGCCCTGGAGGTCGGGGAGATCCACCAGCTTGTAGAGCCCGGGCGCCACCTGCATCCCGCAATAGTTCACATCGTTGATGCCGAACCTGGCCCAGAGGTCCGAGTAGCAGATGATCTCGGTGGCCCGGAACCGCTCGTCGCACAGGGCCATCCACAGCGTCATCGTGCCCCCGCCCGAGAGGCCCATCACCCCCAGGCGGTCGGGCTCCACGCAGGGCAGCGTCTGGGCGAAATCGGTGGCCGCCATGCCGTGGGTGACGTTGATGGAGAGCGAGGTCATCCCCAGCATCGTGGCGTGGAGATAGTAGACGTTGCACCAGTCGCGCCCGTGGTTGCTGTTCAAAAAGTGGGGCTTGTTCGAGTCGTTCCGCTCGCCAAAGCCGATCCAGTCGATGGCATAGGTGACATAACCCGCCTGGGCCATCTGTCGGCCATAGTCGTACTGGTGCATGCGAATGGCGGCCTGCAGCTCGGGGGAGGAGGTGTTGCCCATCACCGGCTCCTTGCCGAACGGCCCGTGGCCGTGGCAGCAGAGGATGGCCGGGCGCCGCTCCCCCTCGGCCAGGTCGCCGGGGATGTTCACCAGGAAGGTGGCCGAGATGTGGGGGGAGACGTCGATGACCCACCGTTGCTTGCGGAGGCCGTCCTGTTCCCACTCTACGAGGAGCTCGGGGTTCAGGGGCACTCGGTCGGGCCAATCGCCCAGAGTGGCGAGGACCTCACGATAGGCCTCGGCCTTCCAGGCCTCAAAGTCGGGGCACTCGAGCGCGGCGAAATGGTAGGTGGGCACGTGTTCGGCGGCAAGGCGCACGAACATCTCCTGGGGGCTGAGGTTGCGGTCGGTCATGGGAAGGTTCCTCCTATAGGACGTAGGCAGCGATGCGAGACAACGCGAGAGAAACGCGAAGGAAGACAACCGAGTGCCGGCGTGCT
>JAAZBQ010000708.1 GCA_012513725.1 Chloroflexota bacterium | reverse complement strand
CGGTCGAGGACGCCGACTCGCCCTACCACATCCGCCTGGTCAAGGCGGGTCCCGTGGTCGAGTTCGCCATCAACGATCTGCCCATCCTGCGCTACGTCGATGACGGGGTCACCTACGGCCCGCTCCTAAGAGGCGGCGCGATCGGCTTTCGGCAGATGGCCCCGCTCGTCGCCGATTACGCCAACCTCGTCGTGCGGGAGGTCCTGCCAGGGGAGTGAGGCCTGCATGCCGGCGGGCGAGGAAGAGGCGGGGCACCCCACGGGGCGCCCCGCCTTTTGTACCGTTCAGCGGGCGAGGATCTCCCGCACCCGGCCCATGCCGCACTCGGCGCTGGTGTAGACCGGTACGCCGAATGCCCGCTCGGGCTCCGGGTAGGAAAAGAGCAGCGCCGCCATGGACAGCTGCGCCAGGACCACCGAGGAGAGCCCCGGGTCCTCCGCCAGCGCCCCCCGGATGGTGTGGGCCAGCGCCTCGTTGTGTCCCGCCACGTCGCACACGGCCAACCGCTTCCAGGCCTCTTCCGTGTGGGCCCCCCGGAAGGTGATCTCGCCCCCCATCTCCTCCGCCGCCTCCCGCAGGAGCGCCTGGGTGCTCTCCACCGTCGGCCCGTGGGTGGCCACCACCAGCGTCCGCCCGCCCCGGGCCACCGCGGCCTCCATCATCGGCCGGTCTATCTGCACCACCGGCACCCCCCGGGGCGCCAGCACCGCCTCCACCTGCCGGTAGGCCCGGTTCATTGTCGAGCAGGTGATGAGGACCACGTCCACCGCCGCCAAGTCCACCAGGTCCCGGGCGTAGCGCACGAACGCCGCGATGTTGGAGGCCGGCGGGGTAGGCTCCCCCCGCGCGTGGGCGGCCATGAAGGAGAGTTGCACCGCCTCGTTCCCCACCCCCACCAGGTGCGCCCCCGGCAGGTACTGCCTCCCAAAGTACTGGGCCCACAGGGCGATCCAGGCCGAGCCGTTCAGGAGTCCCACCCGCTTGCCCACCAGCGCGGGGTCCCCGGCGGGCTCCGGCCCCAGGTGAGCCACCCCGGTCACCCGCAAGTAGTCGGAAAAGAGCCGCAGGGGGTCGATCGTCCCGCTCATCGGCTACCCTCCCGGGCCGCGATGGCCTCCCGGGCCGCCGCGGCAATGTCCTCGGGCGTCATGCGGTGGTGGCGAAAGAGCTCGGCGATCCCGCCGCTCTGGACAAACGCGTCCTGCACCCCCACCCGCCTGAGCACCGCCGGCGCCTGCTCCCCGAGCACCTCGGCCACCGCCGAGCCCAGGCCCCCGACCACCGAGGCGTTCTCCGCCGTGACCACCGCCCCCGTCTTGCGGGCCGAGGCGGCCACGAGCGGGGCGTCCAGGGGTTTCACCGAGCCGCAGTGCAGCACCTCAGCGTGGAGGCCGTCCTGTTCCAGGAGTTCCGCCGCCTCCAGGCATAGCGACGTCATCATCCCGGTGCCCACCAGCGTCACGTCGCCCCCCTCCACGAGCCGCTGCCCCTCTCCCCAGCGAAAGACGTGGCCCTCCGGGAAGAGGTCCGGCAGGGTGTAGCGCGTGATGCGCCAGTAGATGGGCCCCGGCGTCTCCACCGCCGAGCGCATCAGGGCCACCAGTTCCTGGTTGTCCCCTGGGTCCGCCACCCGCAGGTGGGGGACGGCGCGCATGGTGGCCAGGTCCTCCACCGCGTTGTG
>JAAZBQ010000012.1 GCA_012513725.1 Chloroflexota bacterium | reverse complement strand
CCTCGACGGACGGCCGCGAGGATCCATCTTGTGAATCCTGTGCATCCTGTCTGCCTTCCGCGGTTTCTTGCGCCATGAGTGGCGCCGCGGCGACATGGGCTACTCAGGATGACGGGCCGTGGCGGTGCGTGGTAGGACGCGAGGCCTGGGGCGCAAGGCGTGGGAGCCTTTTGGCTCAGGATGACGGCATAGGGGGGGTAGTGATGCGAGACGAGTGGCGCTGGTTCAATGAGGCCCGCTTGGGGCTGTTCATCCACTGGGGCGCCTATGCGGCCATCGGCCATGGCGAGCAGAGCCTCTTTCGCGACCACCTGGACCAGGCTGCTTACGCCGAGGCCGCCTGCCGCTGGAACCCAACCCGCTTTGACCCGCACCGCTGGGCCGAGGTCGCCGCCGGCGCCGGTATGCGCTACGCCGTCCTCACCAGCCGCCACCACGACGGCTATTGCCTGTGGGACTCGCAGTACACCGACTATACCAGCGCCCGGCAGGCGCCGGGGCGCGATTTCGTCCGCGAGTACCTGGAGGCCTTTCGCGCCGCGGGGCTGCGGGTGGGGCTATACTACTCCCTCGCCGACTGGCGCATTCCGGCGTATTGGGACGGCCCGGATCGGGACCCCGAGGGTTTTGCAGCGTTCCGCGAGTACGTCCACAATCAGGTGCGGGAGTTGCTCACGGACTATGGGCACCTGGACGTCATCTGGTTCGATGGCGCCTGGCCGCACTCTCAGGAGGACTGGCGCAGCGCGGAGCTCGTGGAGACGATCCGCTCGCTGCAGCCCCATATCCTGATCAACAACCGCCTGGGCCTTGCGGACGACGACGCGGCGGAGGAGGGCGTGGGGCGCTCGCGGACCCTGGGCGATTTTGGCACGCCCGAGCACCAGATCGTGGCCGACCCCGAGCGGATGTGGGAGTCGTGCCAGGTGAGCACCTGGCGCCTGTGGGGGTACGCGACCGGTGAGCGCTGGCGCCCGGCCGACGTCCTCCTGGACATGCTCGTGGAGGCCGCCGGCAAGGGGGGCAACCTCCTGATGAACGTGGGCCCCACGCCGGATGGCGAGCTCCCGGTAGAGTTTGTCGCCCAGATGGCCCGGATCGGTCGGTGGATGGAGCGTCACGGCGAGGCGATCTATGGGTCTGCCGCCGGCGACGTCACCGAGTTCATCACCTACGGCCGCCAAACCCGGGTGGGCAACAACCTGTACCTGGTGATCCGCTTCTGGGATCGCCGGGGCGAGGTGCGCGTGGCCGGCCTCCAGACGCCGGTGCGCCGGGCGGTGCTCCTGACCACCGGCCAGGAGGTGCCCGTTCGCCAGGTGGGCGACGTGGTCACCGTGACGGACCTGCCCCAGGAGCCGCCCACCGACCTGTTCCCGGTGATCCGGCTGGAGTTCGATGAGCCGCCCCAGGCCGCGCCCTGGGCGGTGGACCGCCTGTGGCAGGGGGATCCGGCCCGGATGAGCGACTGGGCGGCGCTGCGCGGCCGCTCCGTGTGGACCGACGGCCTGCCCAGGCCATAGCAGTGCATAGGGAGGAATCATGCGCCACGTGACGCATCGGGCAGATCTCTGTGTGGTGGGGGGCGGGTTGGCCGGCATGTGCGCGGCGATCGCCGCGGCGCGGCATGGGGCCCGCGTGGTCCTGATGCACGACCGGCCCGTGTTGGGGGGCAACGCCTCGTCGGAGATCCGCATGTGGGTGTGCGGCGCGCACGGGGCCTGCAACCGGGAGACGGGCATCATCGAGGAAATCGAGCTGGACAACATCCGGCGCAACCCGATGAAGAACTATTCCCTGTGGGACGTTCTCCTGTACGAAAAGGTGCGCCAGGAGCCCAACATCACCCTCCTCCTCAACTGCTCCTGCAACGATGCCACGATGAACGGCTCGCGGCTGGCCAGCATCCGCGGGTGGCAGGGAACCGCGGAAACCTGGCACAGCGTCGAGGCCCCCCTCTTCGCCGATTGCTCCGGCGATAGCATCCTGGCGCCGCTCACCGGCGCCGAGTACCGCATCGGCCGGGAGGCCCGGGGCGAGTTCGGCGAGGCCATCGAGCCCGAGGAGGCGGACCGCAAGACGATGGGCATGAGCCTCCTCCTTCAGGCGCGGGAGACGGACCGCTCCCAGCCCTTTGCGCCGCCGGCCTGGGCCCACGTCTATGCTCGGGAGGAGGACCTGCCCTTCCGCGACCATGCTTTGCCCCAGGCCAACTTCTGGTGGATCGAGCTGGGCGGCGAGGCGGATTCCATCCACGATACCGAGGCGCTGCGCGACGAACTGCTCAAGATCGCTCTGGGGGTGTGG
>JAAZBQ010000707.1 GCA_012513725.1 Chloroflexota bacterium | reverse complement strand
CGCCGTACAGGCCGATGGAGGGCAACTCCTCCGACCAGATGTCCAGGACCTTCCAGAAGAGTTCCTTCTGCTTGTCCTCGTCGGCCGTCTGCTGGATCTCCTCCCAGGCGCCCCAGATGTCCCAGATAAAGTGGCCCTCGGGGGGCTCCTCGGCGATGGGATTGTTCGGGTCCATGTACCACGCCGTGTAGGCGTTGGCCCACGGCCGATCGTCGATGTTGGTGTGCTTGATCCACACCTGCGGATCGGCCAAGGGGATCAGGTTGCGGTCGGCCTGGCCGACGGTCATCTGCACCTCGTTGGACTGGTGCGTCTCGATGAGGAGCGACCGGTCCATGCCGCGGTAGTTCATCTGCAGGCCGATGTCCTTCAGATAGTCGATGACCATGAGCATCGTCGGCTGTGCGGCCGCGGCCTGCCCCAGGGCGGTGAAGGAGATGCGATCGCCGGAGCCATCCTTGAACACGCGATACCCCTCGCCATCGCGCTCGGTGTAGCCCAGGCCATCCAGCAGCTCATTGGCCTTGTCGACGTCGTACTCGAGATAGGCCTTGGCCAGCTTCTCATAGTACAGGGGCGAATCGGCCGGTGGCGAGTACTGCATGTTGGTGGCAAAGCCGTCGAACAGCATCTCGCGCATCGTATCGCGATCCACGGCGTGGGACACGGCGATGCGGAAATCCCGCTCGGCGAACAGCTCCCGCAGCCTCTCGTCCTTGGTTGTCTGGTTAAAGTGGATGCACTCGATGCGGGTGCCGCGCCACATGACCAGGGTATAGTCACCCTGGGCCTCGCTCTCCTTGAGAGCGGTATAGTACTGCCAGTCATAGTGGTGCCGCGCCTGGCAGTCGACCTCACCTGCCGCGACCCGCATGATGGCGACCTGGGTGTCGGTAAAGTCACGGAACATCAGCTTGTCGATGTACGGCAGCTGGTTCCCCTCGCCGTCGACGGTCCAGAAGTACGGGTTACGCACGAGGAAGGTGATCTCGTCGGCCCAGACGTTCTCGTTCATCCAGGCGTCGGTGACCGGGCGCTCGGGGTACAGGTTCGCGTTGTTCATGTCCATGTGAACCTGCGTCCAGTCGTCCCAGGAGTCGTTGCCAGCGATCAGGGCATCGAGTTCCGCCTTGTCGGCATAGTCGATGTGGAACGGCTTGAGAAAGTGCGCCGGCACCGCATTGCCGAGGCCGTTGATGAACGCGCCGTTGTAGGCGAGCAGGGCGTTCGGGCGGGCGAACGTGTACTTGATGGTGAAATCGTCCGGCGCCGAGAACGTGCAGGGCACCAGTTCCCCGTCCACCATGCTGCCCCAGGCCTTGGGGAAAGCGGTAGTGTACTCGGTATTGAGGATCAGGTCCTCGTACCAGTACCGAAAGTCCTCGGCCGTCATCGGCGCGCCATCGGACCACTTGAGGCCCTTGCGCAGGTAAAAGGTCCACTCGGTGGCGTCGGCGTTAACCTCCCAGGCCTCGCCCATGCGGGCGATCATCTCCAGATCCTGGTTGATCTCCAGGAGGGCGCGCTCGACGACCTGGCTGCGGGCCGTGCCGTCGGCCTGCCCGCGCTTGTTCAGGCGCCAGCCACCGCCATAGTTGCCGATGCCGTCCAGCCCGGTGATGACAAACGGGTTCTCGGGCAGGCGCTCCTCGACGGGCGGCAGTTCGCCTGCGGCCACCATTTCGGCCAGCATGGGCGCCTCGTTGTAACGGGAGGGAGCTTCGGCGGGTGCAGCGGGTGCAGCGGGAGCTGCGGGTTCGGCGGGCGCACCGGCCGGCGCGGCCGCCGGTTCTGCTGGGGTGGTCGGCTGCATGCAGGCGGAAGCAACGGTGCTCGCTCCGACCAGAGCGGAAACGCGTAGGAACTCGCGGCGTGTAAGCATCTCGTCTTGCTCCTTGTGAACAGTTGTCCCTTGGACGGTCCATACCTGGGAGAGTCACAGCCTCCCACAGCAGCAAGGCGACTCGCAGTCTTCCCTCCTCTCCTGATTCGCCTTGCCCATGGGACCCACAGGTCCCTCGGCGGATCGCCGACAGCACGGGCTCCGAACTCAGAGTCCGGAATACCGCGTCATGACGGCACGGAGCAACGGTAAGACTATCGGGGACGGTATCAGTACGAGACACCACTAGGCCACGTGGCCTGCGCTAGGGGCCGAACCACGTCCTGGGGTACAGCGGGATGCTGCTGGCAGGGCGCCAACGCCGCCATCCGGACGAGGTCCAGGCTTCCATACGCACTGTCAGCATACCCGACCGCCAGGGAATTGTCAATCGTGGCATACCATGTATGCGCCCGGAGCGATCGCCGTCTTGTTGCTGGGCCTGACGCCGCTCCGTAGCGTGGCGGCGGTAGAATCGGAGGGCCAGATGAAGGATGGCATCCGTAGCGAGAGGCGCTGCCTCGGCCGGGGGAGGCCAAGGCAGCGGGCCGCTCTATCTGCCGCCGGAAGAGGACGCGGCCGGTCAGCATCACGCTGGCCGGCCGCGGCTCTCGGAACGCTTACCGAGGAGGAATCCTAGAAGCTATGCGCCTCCGGGTTGTCCCAGTACCAGGTGGCGTTGTCGATGATGTGCTCATAGTCAGTCGAGCAGCAGTCCCAGCCGTACCCCTCGTGGATACCCTTGAGGCCGTTCTTCACCGGGATCAGGATGGGGATGTCGCCGTACAGACCGATGGAGGGCAGCTCCTCCGCCCAGATGTCCAGGACCTTCCAGAAGAGCTGCTTTTGCTCTTCCTCATCGGTGGTCCGCTGTAGGTCCTCCCACGCGCCCCAGATGTCCCAGATCCAGTGGCCCT
>JAAZBQ010000706.1 GCA_012513725.1 Chloroflexota bacterium | reverse complement strand
TGCGTGTCGTTACCCACACATCGAGGAGCATCATGCACACATCGCCGCAGCGTTGGCTCGTGTCCTCGGCCCGTTTGTGGGCCAGTATCCTGCTGACCTGCGCCGCCGTCGGCGCCCTGCCGCCGGCCCCCGTGCGGGCGGCGACCATCACCGTCACGAACACGAACGATAGCGCTGGCGGCTCCCTGCGCCAGGCGCTCGAGGACGCGGACGACGGTGACACGATCGTGTTCGCCATCAGCGGGGAGATCCATGCCAACACGCCCCTGCAGGTGACCAAGGACCTGACCATCCAGGGCCCCATCACCCTCAGCGGCTACTGGGATTCGCCCCAGAAGTGGGGCCGGGTGCTGGAGATCGCCGAGGACGCCGAGGTCACCCTGGCGGGTATCACGGTCCAGATGGGCCAGCACGCCGTCGAGGGCGGCGGCATACTGAACCACGGCACGCTGGTCCTCGACGGGTGCTCGCTCTACTCCAACGGCGCCGGCGAACGTGGCGGGGCGGTGGCGAACCATGGCAGCCTCACCACGCTGAACGGCACCTTCCAGTCGAACAGCGCGGCCAACGGCGCGGCCATCTACAACGCCCCCGGCGCCACCCTCTCGATCACGGGTGACGGGGTCGTCGCCACGAGGGAGTTCCACAGCAACAACGCGACCGGAAACGGCGGTTCGATCTACAACTCTGGCACCATGCTGATGACCGGGGCCCACTTTTACTCTGGCGGCTCCACCGGAGGCCATGGCGGCGCTATCTACAACACCGGCGTGGCGACCATCACGTCGTCGCAGTTTGAGATGGTCGTCGCCTCCGCCGGCAACGGGGGCGCGATCGCCAACACCGGCACGCTGACGATGCACGGCGGCAAGCTCTTTCACAAGCAGAGCAGTAACGGGGCCGATGTCGGCGGCACCATCTGGAACGCCGCCGGCGGCACGTTCACGGCGACGGAAACCGAGTGGTCCAACACCCACGCGCGCGTGCGGGGCGGCGCCCTGGCCACCGACGGCACGGCGACGTTGACGGACTGCGTGCTACGCGGGGGCACAGCACCCTATGCCGGCGGTATCCATGTGGGGGCCACGGGTTCGCTGACGGTGAGTAGCGGCCTGATGTCCGGCTATGAGGCCACGGCGGGCTCCGGCGGAGCGATCTACACCGAGGGTACCCTGCATGTCTTTGACAGCACCATCGCCTCAAACTCGGCGCTCCTGGACGGCGGCGGGATCTACATCGGGGGCACGCAAGCGAGCGAGATCCGGCGCACCACGCTGCAGCAGAACAGCGCCGTCGGCGGTGGCGGGGGCATCTCGGCTGCGGGCCGCCTCGTGCTGGAGAACAGCACGCTGTTTCAGAACAGGGCAGGGTTGGGCGGGGGCCTGCTGGTCTCCGGCGCATGCTCCTCGGCCACGGTCACCAACACCACCATCGCGTATAGCGGCTATGGCGGTAGCAGCACGGCGGACGGCCAGGGCATCAGCGCCTATGGCCCCCTGAGCCTGGCCAACTCCATCGTGGCCTACTCGACCGGGGGGACGGACTGCTACGCGCCGACCGCCACGACCAACGGTCGTAACCTGGTGGAGGACGGCTCCTGTGGGAACCTGTCGGGCGACCCCCTGTTGGCGACTCTGCAATGGAACGGCGGCGACACCCAGACCCTGGCCCTGATGCCCGGGTCGCCGGCCGTGGACGCCGGCGCGACAAGCGGCTGCCCCGCCACCGACCAGCGGGGTATGTCCCGCCCCCAGGGGACCGGCTGCGACCTCGGGGCCTTTGAGGCCGGGCCGCCCTTCG
This sequence comes from Chloroflexota bacterium, assembly GCA_012513725.1. GTDB lineage: Bacteria > Chloroflexota > Anaerolineae > UBA1429 > UBA1429 > JAAZBQ01. The sequence goes on along the minus strand of JAAZBQ010000706.1, from coordinate 779 downwards.
GGTTGCCCTCCGGGGCCCAGACCGACGCCGCCACGAGCGTCGGCCCGACCGGCGCCACGCTGAACGGGCTCGTCTTCCACCTCTACTGGCCCACTGACGTCACCTTTTCGTACGGGCTGGCGGAGGCCTATGGCGCGACGGTGCCGGCTGCGCAGAGCCCAATACCCACCGACCCCACCGACTGGGAGAACTATGAGCAGGTCTCGGTCCCCATCAGCGGGCTGGAGCCGAACCGGACCTATCATTTCCGAGTGGAGGGCGAGAACGCGTTCGGCGCGGCGTACGGCGAGGACCTGACGTTCCGGACCGTGGCCATCGCCCCCTCGGTGACGACGGGGGCGGCGGATGGCCTGACGGGCGCGGGGGCCACCCTCCACGGCACGGTGAACGCCCACAACAGCGACGCCACGGTGCTCTTCGAGTACGGCCTCACCGACGCGTACGGCGAGACCCTGGCGGCGGCGCCGGCCCTCGCGACGGGGAACGCCAACACCCCCGTCCTGGCGGCGCTGGCGGGGCTGGACCCCAACACCGAGTACTACTACCGAGTGCGGGCGACGAACGCCGTGAGCACCACGCATGGGGCGGATGGCGCGTTCACCACCTCCAAGGTCCCGCCGACGGTGACCACCGATCCGGAGAGCGGCGTCACCGCGTCTGGGGCCACGCTCCACGGGACGGTGAACGCCCGGAACGCCGACACGACGGTGACGTTCGAGTACGGCACGACGGCGGGGTACGGCACCACGGCCGCCGGCACGCCGGGGGTGGCCACGGAG
>JAAZBQ010000705.1 GCA_012513725.1 Chloroflexota bacterium | reverse complement strand
TGGCACACGCCCTGGGGCGGGCCGGCGGCCCTGCGCAGCCTGGCTTTGAGCGGCGACGGGTGGGTATACGCCGACATCCACGTGGGCAGCATCATGCGCTCGCCGGATGGCGGGGAGACGTGGGAGCCCGTCACGCCGACGCTGGACGAGGACGTCCACCAGGTGGCTACCTGTGCCACCGCGGCGAGCCACGTCTATGCGAACACCCGCCGCGGCGTGTTCGTCAGCCTCGATCGGGGGCAGACCTGGTTCGACCGGGGGGAGGGGCTGGGCCACCGCTACGGGCGGGCCATCGCCGTGGATCCCTCGGAGCCGGATTGCCTGTTGGCCTCCGTCAGCGACGGCCCCCGGGGCCGCGACGTGCGCGGCGCGCTCTATCGCAGCGTCGATGGTGGGGTCCGCTGGGCCCACGTCACCGACGGGTACCCCGCGTCCACGGCCGAGAACATCGACACGTTCCACGTCACCTTTTCGCCCGACGGCGTGGCCTGGGCCGCCATCGACTGCGTGCTGTACACCAGCACGGACCGCGGCAAGCGCTGGCAGGAGTACTGGAGCGCCCCCGGCGCCGAGCCGATCCTGATGCTGGCCTGCGTGCAGGGCGCATCGACCCGCGTGCCCTACCCCGAAAGCACGGGCCCGCGCGTACTGTAGTGGAGCGAGGAAACGGCACATGACGCCTGCACAGCCCCTCACCCGGTGTTACGAGATCTCGCCCCACGCGCAGATCGATGACCTGGCCGCGCGGATCCACGGCTTGGCCCGTCTGGCGTTCGGCACCTACCCCGGCGTTCTCTCGCCGCTGGAGGCCCACCGCGCTTGGTACGTGCGCCGGCCGGGGATGGATCGCGACCTGTCGATGGGCATCCTGTGCGAGGGGCAACTGGTGGCTAGCACGTTCGTCACCGTGGCGCCCATGCGGCTCGGCGGGCAGGAGATGCCGGTCGGCATCGTGGATACCGTGATGTCGCATCCCGGCCATCGGCGCCAGGGGTTGGCCCGCTGGGCGCTGAGCGCGTCAGTGGACGAGATGCGCGCCCGGGGCCTGGCCGCCAGCCTCCTGTACACGGTGGAGGACTCGATGCCCGCCCGTTTTTACGAGAGCCTGGGCTATGTGGTCCACATGCCCGTGCGCTACTATCGCGCCCCCCGCCCCGCGCGGCCGACGGGCGAGGCCGCCCCGCGCCGCGCCCGCCCGGAGGAGAGCGGCGCAATCATGCGTTTCCTGAACGACGCCCTGGCCGAGCACGACGGCTATATCCCCCTCGATGAGCCCCTGTGGCGCTGGCGCCATCGGGAGCGTCCCGCCGCCCTGCCGGCCGCCACCTGGGTGCTGGAGGGGGATACCGGCTATGCGGGCTGCGTCACCATCTGCCGGGCGCCGATCGTGGCTCCCGACGGCGGGCAAGTCGCCTGCCACGTGCTCACCGACCTGGCGGTGGCCCCCGGCGCCGACCCGAGCCCGACGATTGCCGGGCTGTTGGGCGCCGTGCCCGGCGGCTGTGAGGCGCGGGCCCTCTCCGCCGAGTGCGAGGGCGCGGTGAACGGGGTCCTCGAGGGCTTGGGATTCGCGGCCGCCACCCGGGAGGTCGCCATGGTGCTGCCCCTCGACGGGGAGGCGCGTGGAGCCCTGCACCGGGCGCCGGCGCACTGGTACGCGCTGGCAGAATCGGTGATCGGCGTGTAGACTGGCCCCGCGAAAGGGGGGAACATGGAACTCACCACCTACTGCTACGAAACCGGCGGGCCCCAGAACACCCGGGCCACCCTGTAGATCGCCCTGCGACGCGCCGAGGCGTTGGGGATCCGCCAGGTGGTGGTGGCCTCGTCTCACGGGGACACCGCCCGTCAGGCCCAGGCGCTGTTCGCCCCGCGGGGCATCCGGGTGATCGCCGTTACCATCTCCCACGCCTGGGAGGACAAGGGCTGGTGCATGGACGAGGCGACCCGGACCGAGTTGCGGGATCTGGGGATCACGGTGCTCACCGGCATCCACGCCCTGGGCGACGGGGTGCCCTCGGCCTTTTCCCGGCAGCACGGCGGGCGCTCGCCCGATGAGATCGTACGCGACACCCTGTACCGCTTCTGCCAGGGGATGAAGGTAGCCGTCGAGTGCGCCCTGATGGCCGCCGACGCCGGAGTGCTAGACACAGGCGCCGAGGCGATCGCCATCGCCGGGTCTGGCGACGGGGCCGACACCGCCATCGTCTGCAAGCCGGCCTGCGCGCAGAATTTCCTCTCGTTCGAGGTACTGGAGATCCTGGCCAAGCCGCGCCGCCCCTAGGGTGCGTTGGGTACGGCGAGCCTCAACACGAATCCCACCAATGTCGGACGAATAGAATCTACCACGGATTGGGACGGATGGAACGGATGACACGGATTAGCGGAGGGGCGGAGGGATAGGAATCGCTCAGCCCTTGGGCCGAGACACGGAATGCCGCCGCCCTGGTAGCACGAGCGGATTCGTGACCCGTTCGTTAGTCGGACAGTCCGTCTCATCCGCATGGTCGATGGCATTCTACGATGCGTACCTTCGTCCGGCATGCGTGCCGTTCGTGATGGGGGCAGGCGGCATCCGGACATTGCCCGGCCCGCCCTGGGCGGACCTCACATCCCACACATCAGGAAGGATCACGTCATGCCCGAGTTGCGCTTTGCCCTCTTTGGGGCAGGATTCTGGTCGCAGTTTCAGCTGGCCGGCTGGCAGGAATTGGAGGGCGCCCGCTGCGCGGCGATCTACAACCGGACGCTAGCGCGAGGCCAGGCACTGGCCGAGCGGTTCGGCGTGCCGGCGGTGTACGACGACCCCGAGCGGCTCCTGGATGCCGAGGCGCCCGATTTCATCGACATCGTCACGGGCGTCGAATCCCACGCCCCCCTGGTGCGGCTGGCGGCGGCGCGCGGCATCCCGGTCATCTGCCAGAAACCGATGGCGACCTCCCTCCAGGAGGCGGAGGAGATGGTGGCGACCTGCCGGGCGGCCGGCGTGCCGCTGTACATCCACGAGAACTGGCGCTGGCAGCCGCCCCTCCGCGCCCTGCACCGCGCCCTGGGAGAGGGGCGCATCGGGCGGCCCTTCCGGGCGCGCATCCAGTACAACTCGAGCGCCCCGGTGTTCGACAACCAGCCCTTCCTCAAGGACCTGGAGCAGTTCATCGTCGCCGACATGGGCAGCCACATCCTGGATGCGGCGCGGTTCCTCTTTGGCGAGGCGGAGAGCGTCTACTGCCGGACGCAGCGCGTACACCGGGACATCCGCGGCGAGGACGTGGCCACCATCGTCCTCGGCATGGCCTCCGGGATGACGGTGACGTGCGAGATCTCGTACGCCAGCCGGCTGGAGGGCGAGCGCTTTCCCGAGACGTTCGTCACCATCGAGGGGGAGGAGGGTTCTCTCGTGCTGGCGCCCGACTATTGGCTGCGGGAGACGACCGCCGCGGGCACCCTGGCGCGGCGCTGCCCGCCGCCCCACTATCCGTGGGCCGATCCCGCCTACGACGTGGTGCACTCCAGCATCGTGGGCTGCAACGCGAGCCTCCTCGACGCGCTGGCCGGCCGCGGCGACGCCGAGACCACCGGTGAGGACAACCTGAGGACCGTGCGGCTGGTCTATGCCGCGTACGAGTCGGCCGCCGCCAACCGCCTGGTGCGCCTGCACCCCGACGAGGCGCACTGAGCTGAACGCCCGGCTGCGCACTCCAATCACAGGAGCAGAGAGATGACCCTAATAGCACTGTTCGGCGCCGCGGGCAAGATGGGCACGCGGATCTCGGCCAAGATGCATGGCAGCACCGACTATGAGATGATGTACGTCGAGGCGGGCGAGGCCGGCCTCCAGCGCCTGGCGGAGCGGGGCCTGCAGGTCACCGCGGCCGAGGAGGCCGCCGCCCGGGCCGAGATCGTCGTGCTGGCCATCCCCGACGTGTTCATCGGCCGCGCGGCCAGGGAGATCGTCCCCCAGATGCGCCCCGGCGCCATGCTCATCTGCCTGGACCCCGCCGCCCCCCACAGCGGGGAACTCCCCGAGCGGGAGGACATCACCTATTTCGTCGTGCACCCTTGCCACCCGCCGATCGTGAACGACGAGGTCAGCCCGGAGGCCCGCCACGACTTTTTCGGGGGCATCGCCAAGCAGAACATCGTCTGCGCCCTAATGCAGGGGCCCGAGGAGGACTATGCCCGGGGCGAGCGGCTGGCCCGGCGGATGTTTGCGCCGGTCGACCGCGCCCACCGCATCACCGTGGAGCAGATGGCCCTCCTGGAGCCGGCCATGGCCGAGACCACGGTGCTCACCCTGATGGCGGCCATCAAGGAGGCGCTGGACGAGACCGTGGCCCGGGGCGTGCCCGAGGAGGCGGCCCGGGATTTCCTCTTTGGGCACATGAACGTGAACCTGGGCATCCTGTTCGGCCTGCTGGACGCCCAGGTCTCCGACGGGGCCAAGATGGCGATGGCCCGCGCCCGCGACGTGATCTTTCAGCCGGACTGGAAAAAGGTGTTCGAGCCGGAGAACGTGATGGCCGAGGTCCGGGCCATCACCCGGGCCATCTCCCGCGGGTAGGACGACATGCGACTGGGCATCTCGTCGTACACGTACTCGTGGGCCTGCGGCATGCCGGGTCACCGGTTCCGCGCCGGGGATCCGCCCCCGTCGCCCCTGACCCACGCCGGACTCCTGGAGCGGGCGGCCGCGCTGGGGGTCGGCGTGGTCCAGATCTGTGACAACCTGCCCCTCGACGGCCTATCCTCCGGGAAGGTCGACGCCCTGGCCCGCCTGGCCGCCGAGCGCGGGCTGGCCATCGAGGTTGGCACCCGGGGCATCGCCCCGGCGGAGCACCTGGAGCGCCACATCGCCCTCGCCGCACGCCTGGGCTCGCCGATCTTGCGGGTGGTGGTCGACACCGCCGAGCACCACCCGGCGCCGGAGGAGGTCGTGGCCACCCTGCGGGGCGTCCTCCCGGTGCTGGGCGAGGCGGGGGTCGTGCTGGCCATCGAGAACCACGATCGCTTTCGCGCCGCGGTCCTGCGCGGCATCGTCGAGGCGCTCGGTAGCGACTGGGTGGGCATCTGCCTGGACACGGTGAACTCGTTCGGGGCCCTGGAGGGTCCCGACGTGGTGGTCGGTGAGCTGGGGCACCTGGTCGTCAACCTGCACATCAAGGATTTCCACGTGGCGCGGGTGCCCTACAGCATGGGGTTCGTCGTCGAGGGGCGGCCGGCCGGGCAGGGGATGCTGAACGTGCCCTGGCTCCTCGAGGCGCTGGAACCCCATGGCGGGGAGTACAATGCCATCCTGGAGCTGTGGACGCCGCCCGAGCCGCGCATCGAGGACACCCTGCGCAAGGAGATGGCCTGGGCCGAGGAGAGCGTCCGCTACCTGCGCACGCTGATCCCGGGCTAGTGTCGAAAGGCGGGA
>JAAZBQ010000095.1 GCA_012513725.1 Chloroflexota bacterium | reverse complement strand
CTCCAGTGTGGCGTAAGAGACGGGACGCGAACGCTACTGACTATATGATACGGCATTGGCCTGGCGGGGACTGTGGAATTGCTCTCGAGCCCGACTTGACACATTTGGGGTGGGCAGGATATAATGCCTGATCGTGTGATAGCCCTGTATTCTGACCCAAGCGACTCGTAAGGAGCTCGAGATGACCACCAAGCGGACATGGCAGCCCAAGAAGCGTCGCCGCCTGCGCCGGCATGGTTTCCGTGCCCGGATGGCCACCAAGGGCGGCCGTAGGGTGCTCAAGGCGCGCCGCGACAAGGGCCGCAAGCAGCTGGCCGTCGGACGAAACTACAAGATCGCTGGCTAGCCAGGGTCGCGCTGGTGTTACCACGCGAGGCTCGCCTCACCCGGCCGGAGGATTTCCGCCGGGTGCGCGCCGAGGGGCGCTCGTGGGCCCATCCTATGTTGGTCCTCTGTCGGTTGCCGAACGGTCGAGAGGTTACCCGGTTCGGGTTCTCGGTCAGCGGGCGTCTGGGGGGCGCAGTGGTGCGCAATCGCGTGAAGCGGATGGTGAGCGAGGCAGTACGCTTGCAGTACGATCTGGTCGAACCGGGGTGGGATGTGGTGTTCATCGCCCGTCGGGGGATCATCGGTGCCCGCTGGGAGGCGGTGACGACCGCCGTCAACCAGTTGCTGGCGCGGGCGCACCTCTACGCCACCGAGGTAACGACGCAAGCGGACCGGAGGACGGCGTGATGGGCCGCGGGGCGCGGCTGGTTGTCGGCGCCATCCGGTTCTATCAGCGGGCGCTATCGCCGTTGCTCCCGCCGAGTTGCCGCTTCACGCCGACCTGCTCCCAGTACACGCTCGAGGCGGTCAGCAAGTACGGCGCTGGCCGCGGGCTGTACATGGGAGGGCGGCGCCTGTTGCGCTGCCACCCGTTCAACCCAGGCGGCTACGATCCCGTCCCCTAGTTAGCCACCAGCGTGCCATTGCGCACGCTGGCTTTTCTGCACATCGCGCGTGGCGCTCGGCCGTCGGCCGGTGCCCGCTTGACCTGGAGGTTCACGGTTTGAAGAGAATATCCCACCGGGGGACCCTGGTTCTCCTGATCCTCGTGATCGCCGTCCTTGCCACCGGCTGTATGCCGCGCGGCGGCGTGGCCAACGCCGGCTGGACGGTGGTCACCGCCACCGATGAAGCCGTCTATTCCGTGCTGGCCAGCGGCACTGTGGTGGCCGTCAACGCGGCCAACGGCCAGGAGCTGTGGCGTTATCCCATCACTGTCGAACGCCCGGGCGGCATCGGCGCCATCTTTTCCCGTCCCGATCCCAACACGCCCCAGCCCCTGCAGGCCTCCTACGGGGAGCCGGTGGTGACGGGTGACCTGTTGCTGGCCACTTCGCTGGACGGCGGCGTGCATGCGCTGGATCTTGCCACCGGCGCGCACGAGTGGGAGTTCCGGGTGGAGGGCGGCATCGTCGGCGGGCTGACCGTTCGTGACGGCATCGCCTATTTCGGCACCAACGAGAACACCGTCTACGCCCTGGACCTCGCCAGCCAGACGCTGGTGTGGCCGCGGGCCTTCTTGGCCGAGGGCTGGGTGTGGAGCAAGCCCGCGGTGGACGACGAGCGCGTCTACCTGGGCAGCATGGGCCAGCGCGTCTATGCGCTGGACCGCGAGACCGGCGAGCAGGTCTGGGAGTTCCAGACGACCGGCGCGGTGCCGGGGTCGCCGGCCCTCTCCAACGGGCTCGTCCTGGTGGGGTCGGTGGATGAGAACGTCTACGCGCTGGACGCCGCTACGGGAGATCTCCGCTGGGCCACGCCGGTGGGCCACTGGGTGATGGGCACGCCCCTGGTGCTCGACGATTACGCGTACGTCGCCTCGCTGGATGGAAACGTGCACGCGCTGAGCCTTGCCGACGGCACGCCGCGTTGGGAGGCCGTTTCGGTTGAGCGGACGGTGCGCGCCGGCCCCGAGTCGCTCGATGGCGCCGTGGTGGTGGCGAACCAAGCCGGCGAGCTGTGGCGGGTGGATGCGGAGACCGGGCAGCGCGTCCGGCTCTACCCCGACGTCGGCGAACCGGGCACGGATTCGGGCATCGGCGCCGTGCTCTCGTCGCCCGACGTTCAGGATGGCCTGACCGTGGTGGGTACTGCGACGGGGTACATTCTCGCCCTGGATACCGGTGCGGGCCCCGCCGTCGAGCGCTGGGTCTATACGGCCAACTGATGACTACCCGCTTTACTCCCAGGAGGTTCGGAGCGCGTGGATAACACCAACAGGCCGCAGATCAACCCCGGACAGCTGCGCAAGTCGCTGCTGACGTGGGGTATCGGTGCGGCCGTTCTGGTCATCGTATTTACCGTCGGGTTCGACAATATCTGGCGTGAGGGCGTCATCCGCCCCATGCTGAACAGTCTGCTCTTCTTGTACGCCAACCTCGGCCACTCCTTTGTCATCGCGATCGCCGTGTTCACCATCCTCTTGCGGCTGCTGACGTTGCCGCTGGCCCTCAAGACGGCGCGCTCCTCGCGCAAGGTGACGGCCGTCAAGCCGCAGCTGGACGCGCTCCAGAAAAAGTACGCGGGGAACAAGGAAAAGCTGGTCCAGGAGCAGCAGAAGCTCTACGCCGAGGCGGGCGCCAGCCCCCTAGCGGGCTGTCTGCCGACGCTGATCCAGTTCCCGATCTGGATTGGCCTGTATCAGTCGATCACCAGTGTGCTCGCCGATACGCCGGTGGAGCTCTTGCACCTCGGCCAGAACATCTACACGGGCGTCGCCTCTTTGGCCGAGATCATCCCGCTACAGAGCCGGTTCCTGTGGCTGAACCTGGCGCTGCCCGATCCGTCACCGATCGTGTTGCCGATCCTGGTCGGTGGTACGATGTACTTGCAGCAGAAAATATCGATGCAGGCCCAGGCCGGGTCGGACCCGCAGCAGGCATCCATGAACAACACCATGAACCTCATGATGCCGCTGATGTTCGGGTATTTCACCACGCAGTTCGCCTCGGGTCTGGCGCTGTATTTTGTCATTTCTAACATTGTGGGAATCGCCTTGCAGTGGGGCATCGATCGCTACTTGGGGCCGGTGACGGAAACTGCCGTCCGCGAGCCGGCGCTACAGACGTCCCCCGCCACGAGTAAGGACAGGGTATCGTATGGCACAAAACGTCAACGCCGGAAAAAGAAGAAGCGCTGATTACACGGCCAAGTCCGTGCAGGAGGCCATCGACCGGGCCGCCGCCGATCTGCGCACGCCCGCCGACCAGCTCGAGTATACCGTCATCCGCGACACCACCCACACGATCCTGGGGCTGGTGCGGACGGGTGAGGCCACTATCCGGGTGTGGCTGCCGCAGGTGCAGCCCGCGCAGCCGGCCGAGGTGACGCCGGCCCCGCCGCCCGAGCCTACCCCAGCCCCCGGGCCAGAGGTGGAGGAGGTCGCGCCGGAGGCCGTCGAGGAGGACGCAGAGGTCGTCGAGGAGGCCGAAGCGATCGTCGAGGAAGAGGTCGAGGAAGAGGCGCCCGAAGAGGTCGAGCCCCCCGAGATCGCCGTCGAGGAACCCGCCTACCTGGAGGACGAAGAGGAGGAGGACGAGGACCTCGAGGTGCCCGTCACCCCGCGGCGCCCGACCGACCAGCAGCAGGATCTGGCCCGGGTGACGACAGACGTGGTGACCCGCCTCCTGGACGGCATGGGTCTCTACGCCGCCGTCGAGGTGGTCGAGCGTGGTGGGCAGACGGATCCACAGACAAATGAAGTGGTCCCCCTGCAGGTGAACATCATCGGTGACGATCTCGGTGTCCTCATCGGGCGCCGCGGTGAGACCCTGCGCGACCTCCAGTTCCTCACCCGCCTGATCGTCAGCCGCACGGTGGGCGAGTGGCCGAACGTGGTGGTGGACGTCGAGGGCTACAAGGCTCGCCGCGGCGAGGCCCTGGAATCGCTCGCCAAGCGGATGGCGGATCGCGTGCGCTCCACCCGTCAGGCGGTGGTGCTGGAGCCGATGCCGGCCTACGAGCGGCGCATCGTGCACATGACCCTGCGCGACGACAAGGACGTCTACACCGAGAGCACCGGTGAAGGCGAGTCTCGCAAGGTGCAGATTCTGCCCAAGTGATGGCGCCTTCCGGCAATAGAAGCGACCGGGACGGTGCTCCCACGTATCTGGTGATCGGCCACGTCACCCGCGACGTTGTTGCGGGGGGCGGGTACACCCCGGGGGGCACCGCCTGCTATTCGGCGCTGTACGCCGAGCGGCTCGGTGCGCGGGTGGCAGTGCTCACCAGCGCCTCCGAGTTCCCG